>NZ_WKZK01000042.1:0-68131 GCF_009680135.1 Eubacterium sp. BIOML-A2 | reverse complement strand
TTATTTCTGTATAGTTTAACATTTGGACTTACCTATGTCCTGAAACTTTTTACTTACCTATGTCCTGAAACTGGACACCGGTATATTATGTCCATTGCAGGCAGAAAAGCCTTGCGCATACTTTTTCGGGCAGACGGATGCTTAGGTTGCCTTTTGTTATGTTCCAATACCAGCTGCAATCAAATCCTTTGGGATAGATACAGGATACTTCAAGAGGAATTCCCTGTTGTTTCCTGATGGGAAAACTATGGCTGCCCAGGCCTTCCTCCAGGTGCCAGACTGCCAGATAGGCTTTGTTTTGCCGTGGAATATACAGGCCATAAGCGGCCCATTCGTCTCCAAACACAGGCATGCCGATTGGCCAGAAAGGCGTGCCTTCCTTAATTTCAGCCCGTATTTTTTTATAAAGGCACAGAGCCTCTTTTACCAGTGAAAATCGGTTTTGACTAAGTTTCGCCAGATGTCCGCTTAGGTGGATGCGGGATAGCAGGGCGTTTACCATGTTGAATATAGTTTCCTCCTCATCGCCCGACTCTGTAGGATATGCCCATACTGCCGCCTGCTCCGGGGTTACTGCAGAAGGCGCGGCTGCGGCTATCACTGCCATTTTTTTATAATCAATTTGGTCACTGACCGACTGTATGCTGAGGAGGGAAAGCAGCGAATATGCCATTCTCATCCCTCCGCTGCTGCAGTTTTCAATTACTAATTCAGGATATTTCGCTATGACCGTTCTTAACCAATCCAGGTAAGCCTGGCAGTGCTCTAACAGGCCGTCTCCGGGGCTGTCGCTTTTCCAGTCTGTTCCTGTTCCGGCGTTGATGTTGTAATCCATCTTTATATAGCCTATCCCGTATTCCTCTGTCAGGCGCTTTATTACGGAATCGGCATAGTTCCTGACGTCCGGATTACGGTAATCAAGCTGGAATCGGCCGTGGTCTGTTACGCGTTTTCCGTAACGGGTAAAGAACCAATCATCGGGAAGCTTTTTTGCCAGGGGGCAGTTGACGCCCATTACCTCCAGTTCCAGCCACAGCCCCGGTATCATCCCTTTATTTCGGATATGCTGCAGTGGAATTTCTATTCCTCCCGGGAAACGTTTGGGAGAGGGGCTCCACTCACCTACACCATCCCACCATTCCCCATCTGCATACCAGCCCGCGTCGATGCAAAAATATTCACATCCTGCTTGCTGTGCAGCGTCTATCAAAGGAATGAGTTTTTCTGTAGTAGGATCACCGTACAGGCAGTTCATATAATCGTTAAAAATGATGGGGAGTTCTGCGTTATCCCGGTTTTTCCTGCGTATTTTTCTGCGATAGCAGGTCAAGGCTCCAATCGTCTCTTCCAGACTGTTGCCGGCTGCCACAGCAGCCTTTACAGAGGTGAAGGCCTGCCCCGGGCTTAATCTTTTATACCACTGGTGCTCATTGCCCGTAGGGCCGGATAATTGAATATAAATCTGCCCCATATTATCACTTACTTCACAATGCCATGCGCTGTGGTGTTCAGTTTGCCAAGTAATAAAACCGCCGCTCTCTTCATTTTCAAGGCACCCCATTGGTAAATATTCACTGCAGCCCCAGGTACCGCTGCCCGTCATGCAGATTCGCTTCAACGAAAAGTTTTGCATGGACTGGGGGTCTGAAACGGCAGCCGTTCCCTCCACCCTAATGAGTCCCAATTCCGTTAAACGTTTTTGTCTCCATTGAACTTCTCCCGCCCAGGTGTTATCCGGAATATGCAGTTTTATCTTTTCATCCCATGGACATAGGCCCTCCTTTGCGCAGCCGCACAGGGCAAATGAGGATAGGTACTCCAGAATCACTTCCTTTTCTCCTCTGTTCTCCACCACATTCCAAAACCTTGCAGCAGGAAGCCCGCTATAGAATTGAACATGGCTTATGACACAAAGCCCTTCCGTTTGCTGGTAAAATACAAGTTTCCTTCCATATTCGTTTACTTCATCCTCATAGTGGGTGAAACGAAGCGACATACCGGGCATAGTTCCCGTATGTTTGCTGCCGTGATGTTCTGTATGGTCATAACCTGCGGCCTGGAGCTGAACCAGCCGGAATTTCTCTTTTTGATATGGCAAAATGTCATTTTCCCGAAAAGGGACCGCCCCATAGTGCAATAGATATACCGGCGTTCCTGCTCCAATTTCAAAGACTGCAAAAAGCCCCGCCTGGCAAACTTCAATTCTCTGATCCATTCTGTATCCTCCTATTTTTATTTCCTGTACCTTTTAAAGCTTTCGTCTGCAAGCCGCATGACCGCATCTGCTTCCTCCCTGCAGGAACATACAACACGGTACATCACCCCCTCCGGTTTCAGGTATTCTAACAGAACCGGAAGGTCTTTCGGGACAATATCCACATGAATCATTTTCCCTGCATTTTGAATCTTCTGAAGAATCGGGATCCAATAGGCAGCCGTTGGCTGTCCGGCTCCATATACCCATTGGATGCCATCCAGTTTCTCCAGGCCGAGCAGGGCATCCAGATGCCGTAGTGCGTCCGGGCCATCCAAATGGAAGATGGTATGTCTCAAAAATGCGATCTCCTCCTTTAGTTCCGGCTCCACAAATTCCCGGTACATGTCCTCTGAAATCATCCCCATGAAGTCGCAGGAAGTTACATACCATTCTTTGGGATGATAAATCCCCATCCAGTTAGAGCTCCCCTTTTGCTTCTGCTTCAGCATCGTGCACAGCATTTCGTAAATTTCCTGAAAACGGTCAAATAACTGAAAACAAAGCTTCTTCACGGTATCAGGGCTTTCGTAAAGGTCATAGCATAGTTCCTCCGGTCCGCGTAAGGACACCAGGCCGTCCATTCCCGGATGGATATCTGTAATTCCGACAAGATAATCCCCGTTGCTGTCGTTAAGCATTGCTTCTGTCAGTTCTAACGTTTTACGGAGCCAGAAGTTTTCTGAGTCCAGCCTTTTGCATGAAATCTCTTCCAAGTCAGCCGCATGTCCGGATGCCCAGCTTGTCTCCTCGCCAAAGGTAAGCCCACATCCGAAATATGCTCCAAACACATCCGGCCCCAGGTTTGGATTCATCAGAGGATATGCCTCACCGGCAAAATAAGTAGCTTCCAGGATGGCACGCTCCCTGCGGATTACATATTCCGTATCGAGCCATCTTTCATCAAGAGTTCCCGTAAAATTAGGGATCACCTGGTCATAAGGACGCAGCGGTGCTCGTACATCCATAAGAGGACGACCGTAATTTTCCCTGGCCCAATATTCTTCATAACGTTTTTCGATCCTTTCAAAATCCACAATGTGTATCATGGTACACAGCCTCCATTTCATGACGATCAATACAGGGACAATTACTGCATTTTAATAGGTTCCATATTGTTCAACAGCGTCAAAAAATGCTTCCAGATTCTCCCATGGCACCTCCGGTTCCACCATATGGTTGGGGCCTATAAAGTACCCCCCGTCTTTTCCAAGTATCTCTATGCAGCGCTTGACTTCCTCCCGCACCTGCTGCGGCGTACCGAAGGAAAGGTTCGTCTGTGCACTGACTCCGCCCCAAAATGCGAGCCGGGTTCCATAAGTATCTTTCATAAACTGAAGATCCAGACATTCCGGCTGTATGGGATTTAATATGGTGACGCCGATTTCAATAAGCTCAGGGATAATCTCCCCCGGATTCCCGCAGGAGTGATAAAAAACAGGCAGCTCCGGCCGAAGTGCTTTTGCCTCCTGTATGATCCGGGCCAACCGGGGTTTTAAGAATTCCCGCCAGGTTTCCGCCCCGATCAGCATTCCGGTCTGCATCCCCACATCATCTCCTAACATAAGTACGTCAATTCCCGCATCTGTCATAAGTTTCATCTGTTCGATTCTTAATTCCGTAATCCGGTCAAACAGGATAGAAATAACCTCGGGTTCTGTAAGCATATCCATCATTGTTTCCTCGAATCCCCGAATTGCCCATGCTTTTTCAAATATGGTCTGCGTCAGATTTCCACAAACCGCCAATCCCCTCTTATGATAAGCGCTGACCGTGTCCTTAAAATGTTCATATCGGTAAGGCTCTAAAAAATCAGGCAGCGGAAATTCCAATGCCTCTTTTTCTGTCATTCCCATTTTGAGAGGAGAAATCAGATGTTCAAAATGAAGACCACTTTGCTTTGATCTGCCGATCCCCACTCCCCATTCGTTGACAGAGAATCCAGGCTCTTTGTCTCTTCCCCGGAAATAGGAAGAGTAATCCCTTCTGGTTCTGTCAGGCGCAAAATCAAGCAGACGTACATCCAGATCAAAATATTCCCAGTAATCCGTGCATCCCGTCCTTCTTTTGAATTCTTCCTCCAAAAACGGACACAAGCCCCAGCTCAGGTCTTTCGGAATCCTGTCTGGTATCTGCCGGTTAACTACTGCCAGCACGCGTTCCCTTGCATTCATAACAATTCCTCCACTTCATCATTACTGTATGGCACAGCCAGTTATGGCTGTACTGAAGCATGGCTGTATTAACTCCATGCACGTCATATCTATTGTTTTACACTGCCTGCTGTCAGGCCGTCAATAATATGTTTTTCAAAGAACACGACAAAAATAATAATAGGAACCAGCATAAGCGAAGCAAGAGCACTGATTTTCTCCCAGGGCACATTATACTGATTAATACGTGGAATCAGCGTAAGCCCTACGCTCAATGGCGTTGCTTTTACGTTGGTAAAAACAAGCGGTATCATGAATTCGTTCATAGAATTAATAAAATTAATAATTGCCATTGTAGCGATCGCCGGTCTCATCAGCGGAAACAACACCTTGAATATTCTGATCCTGATATTTGCCCCGTCTACTGCAGCTGCTTCCTCCAAAGAATACGGGATCTGCTGGATAAAGGTCACGAAGGACATTGTGGTAAATGGGATAAAACCACTGACATAAAGGATTACTAATCCCAGGTGTGTATCATGCAGATGAAGCGTTCTGTATGTCTGGAACATTGGAATCAATGTCATGATGACAGGCAGCATTGCCGAAAAGACCAAGAGCGAATAGGCTGTGGATGCTCCCCGGAATTTGAACCTGGCAAAGGCGTAGGCTGCAAGCAGACTGACCGTTAATGAACCTATAATTGCAAGCACGGCAACAATCAGAGTATTCAGCGCCAGGCCGCCTACATCCACTTCTCTGAACAGGCTTATATAATTCTGCAGCGTAGGGCTGTCGGGAAAATAGGTGACGGGCGTTGTGAATAAAAGCTCCTTTTCCGTGATCGATGACGTAAATATCCAGAAAACAGGAAAGAGAATCAAGAATGCCAGCACCACAGTCACACCCCAGATAAATATGTGGTACCCGATCGACTTTTTCATAGCTTTCCCTCCTAGTAATCAATTTTTTTCTGAAGCTTCATACCGCCTGCGGCCACAAATACCATAACAATAAACAGCAGCATGGAGATGGCAGAAGCATAACCATAGTTCAGGTTCTTAAACGCTTCTGTTGTTATCTTATAACTGATCAGAGAGGTCTTTGCCCCGGGACCGCCCTGGGTCATAGCGTAGACAAGGTCGAAGCTGGTAAGGCGCCAAAGCGTAAAGAACAGACCCATCGTAATCAATACTCTTTTTACATGGGGGATTGTAATGGCAAAAAATCTCCGGACCGCACCCGCTCCGTCAATTGCCGCAGATTCATACAGTTCCGCCGGTACGCTTTGAAGCGCTGCCAGAACCATGATTGCATAAAAGGGGACATTCTTCCATACATCCACCAATATCACGGCGGCCTGTGCCCCGATAGGGTTTACCAGCCATGCAAATCCAAAATTTTTGTTTGTTAGGTGCGAGATCATATCATTGATAAAACCGTAAGTGTCATTGAATGCCCACTGGGCGGCAATTCCTATCACAATAGTAGGCATTGCCCAAGGTATTAGCACAATGGAACGTAAAAACTTTTTTCCTCTGAATTTTACATTCAGCAGGACCGCAAGGAGAATTCCCAATGCCATAATAAGAACCACCGATATTACAGTAAATAACAGTGTAAAACGGATAGAATCCTGCACTCCAGGGTCGGAGAACATTTTTACATAATTCTTTAGTCCTATAAATTTTTTTGTCCTGGTAATCATTTTGTAATCCAACAGGCTATACCAGGCGGTAGTAACCATCGGATAAATAATTGTGACTCCCCTGATCAGAAGAGCCGGCAGAACAAGAAGCCAGGCAGCCATAACGTTTCTTTTTCCGATCGTCAGTTTTTTCATTTACATAATCCCTCCATTTCAGCATTCATCCGTCAGACGGTAAAGCTCTGAAAGAAATGCTGTACCGTTTTAACCGGGTTTTGGGGCGGATATTAATATAAGAGGGGCGGTATGCCCACCCCTTATTCTACTAATGCCTGGATCTCTTCCGTAGCTTTTTTACTGCATTCTTCCAGTGACATCTGGTTCGTAAGATAAGACTGCGCGTAGGTTTCCGCGACCTCCTGTAGTTCATTTACTGTAGGCGGCATGGGCCTTGGCACTAAAGAACCTGCAGCAGAGTATTCTTCCAGTGCTTTGCCAAAACGGCTGATTTCTTTGGCCTCCGGTTTAGAAAGAACCTTGGCATGTGATGAGCCTTCCATCTTGAGGTTGCACATTTGTCCTTCCTCGCTTGCCCATACCTTCAGCACTTCTTTTGCAGCATCTATTTTTTTCGAGTTTTTGTTGACTGCCATATGCCAGCCGGCTACCAGCGTCTGATTTGTTGCAAAAACAGGCATAGGTGCAATCTCGATACTTTTCTCCCACTTATCGCCGCAGACATCTGCCAGATAACCCCACTGGAATGCCATACCATATTTCCCGTCAATTATTTTCTGGTTCATAGCATCGTAGGTATCCCCAAGCGCAGCCTCTGAAACGACCTTATCCTGATACAGCATGTTATACATAAACTGAAGCGCTTCCTTCGATTCTGGCTTGGTCCAATCGTACATGTCTCCGCCAAAACTATACATCCATCGGATCAGGTCATTAAAGAGCTGTCCGCCCTTTGACCAGGAAGCCCCATAACCATAGGTATCATCCTTTGTCATTGCTTTTGCTGCCGCAAGGAATTCCTCCTGGTTTGTCGGTATCTCTGCGCCTGAATCCTCCAGCACATCCTTATTCACATAAAAATACATCGCGTTGAGTTCCTGGGGAAGTAGGTAGTAATTGCCATCCGCTCCTTTTGAGATCCGTTCCAGTACATCTTCCGGATAATTTTCTTTTTCAGCTTCAATAATTTCATTAATCGGCTCGAGGTAACCGGCTGTGCTGTATGTAACACCCAGGAGCTCGTCCACATGGACGATGTCGAAGGAATCATCGCCTGCGGTCAGAATCGAACTGAGCTTTGTTACTACATCGGAATAGTTGCTCGGTGCCACCACTCCCTCCACTGTTATCCCGGTCTTTTCTTTAACAAGATCTACAAAAGGCTGCCATCCTGGCATATCTACGTTCCGGGTATAGACGGTTACTGTTTCACCGTCAAAGGGCAATTTTGTGCCGTCCGTTTCTGCCCCCTCCCCTGCTTTGGTGGTTCCTGATTCAGACTTATCTGTGCCCGCTTCTTTTCCAGAGCCGCTACATCCAATAAGCCCGATTGTTAAAGCCAATACCAAAAACAATCCAATTCCTTTTCTTTTCATTTCATATTTCCTCCTTTTCCTTTGATATCTTTACTATAAATAAATCCGTAAATAAAAACAATGTACCTAATCTTGTGAAAAGGTACACTATTCTTGTATTCACTATTCTTTTCCAAATTGCTAACAGTTCAGATAAGACTGTACTATCACAGAAAATGTCCTTTATATTCCTGTGGCAGTTCACCTGTCCGGGATTTAAAAACCTTCGAAAAATATCTGGGCGAATGGTATCCCACCATTACGGCAACCTCATTTATCCGATATCTTCCGGACTGAAGCAGCTCCTTTGCTTTTTTTATCCGAAGCTGAGTAACATAATCATTAAAATTACAGTCCATCTTAGACTTAAAAAGTGCTGAAAAATAACTTGGGTTAAAATAAAAAACATTACAGACTTTTTCGACAGAAATATCTTCCATATAATGCAGGCGTATATATCCCAGGACTTCATCCATAGTTCCGCCTATCCGGCTTATTTTCTCCTCTTTTTTAATCTGCCCAAATAGCTGATGTATGATTTTATGAAATCGGTCCAGAAGAGTATCCAGATCCCTTGCAGTAGATAAATCGGCAGGTGTGGGAGGGGTATTGCATAATTGTTCCGATACCACAGATTCACCAACATATTCAAGAACTTCCTGCATGCACTTTAGGATAAAGGAGTATACGACATAAGGCGGAGCAGTCTTCCGATAATAGGCGGTCAGCCTTTCTGCCTCGCTTCTGGCTAGCTCCAAATCACCTAGATGAATTGCATGGATAACATCACTGATATCCAGCGAATATGTTTTTGCCGGGCTCACATAGGAATATGGAAGCCTTTCAAAATAGCAGACCCTGCTTCTCTGACACTGCCCCTCATACATTGCCGCACGGGCCATCCTATAGGATAAAGGGATTTCTTCCATCTCCCGTGCCGTGTCGCCGATGCCGATATAGGCGGGATAACCTCTGCCGAGGGCATTGCTAAGTATCTTATCACATATATTTTCGACGCAATGCTCTAACACATCCATACCGGTTAGAACCAGTACCGCAAGATTTTTTCTGCTATATGCTATGTACTCCTCATGAGCAGCCTTTTTCATCATCTGTTCACAAAAAGCTACGGTATCGGCGGTTAATCGCTGGGCTGTCTCACCGACTTCATCGCCTGTACCGTTTATTACTAAGACACGGTAGGAATGTAATTCTGATATAAGCGCTGTCCCTGCACGCCCCATTTCACTGCTTCCATTTTCTATAACTTTTTCAAAGACACTGGACTGAAGCTGCTTTTTTAGAAGTGTCTTTTTCTCCACAACTCTCCTGACATTATCAAGAAGATTCCGCAACGCATCCGGATTGACAGGTTTGTTAATATAATCTAACACGCCATACCGTATGGCGGCCCTGGCATACTCGAACTCGCTGTAGCCGCTGAGAAGCACAAATTCACTTTCTACCTCCGCCTCACGGCATTTTCTAATCAGCTCTATGCCATCAAATACCGGCATAATAATGTCGCAGATTACCAAATCCGGATGCTTAGCCAAAATTTTATCATATGCCTCCCCGCCATCTGCACACGTTGCCAGTAATTCAAATCCTTCGGTCTCCCTGACAAACCGGCCGATGCCCTCCCTGATTGTCTTTTCATCATCTACAGCGATTACTCTTATCATACGTCTCTTACTCCCTAGAAAGTGTGCAGATCACATCAGCCTGAATCCCGGGGGTCATGGATGATTGTCCCGCTTTGTCCTGCCAAAGGGATACTGATTTCTACACGTGTATAACGACCGGCCCGACTTGTTATCCGCATACCCTGATCGAGAGAATATGTCAGGCACAATCGTTGGTTCACATTAGCAAGGCCGATGCTTTCACCGGTCCCCTTCTGGTTCTCATTCAAAACTTCACGGATTTTACTATCCTCCATACCCTGTCCATTATCCAAAACCATGATTTCTAAATACTCTCCTCTTATTCTGATCCTGACTGCCAGTACCCCTTCCTGCTTCCCTTTCAGCCCGTGGACGACTGCATTCTCTATTAAGGGCTGGATGATCAGGCATGGAATAACCGCCTTCTCAGACTGTCTCTCCACTTTGATATATGTCCGGAAAGAGTGGTCATAACGTATTTCCTGTATGTAGAGATAGTTGCGTACCTGGTCGATTTCTTGTTCCACACTTACATATCTTCCGTACTGATAGGTTGTATAGCGCAAAAGATTGCCCAGAGATGAAATCATGTTCGTTACCTCAGGCATGTCCAGAAACATAACCTTCCAATTGATTGTATCTAAAGTATTGAATATAAAATGTGGATTGATCTGCGACTGGAGGGCTTCAATTCTTGCATTTTTCTCACTCAGGCTAATGAGATAGTTCTCCTTCACCAGATGTTCGATTCTCTCCAGCATCCGATTGAAATTATCTGCAATATTTTCGATCTCACTATATCCCGCTGCCGCTACATGTTCGTCCTCAAGACTTGTAAATCCGATTTTCTGAATCTGTTTTACCAAATGTTCCATGGGCATGGTGAGCATCCTCGAAATGGCCAGAACCAGGATCAGGTTAAGCATCGCCAAAATGCCAACAGAAAGAAAAAGGGTTTTAATAAAACCCCCAATCGTCAGACTGATATCCTCTCTGGGCGTAACGATTACCAGATTTTGTCCAAGTGCCTCTATAGGGACAGACAGTGATTCCCACGATTGCCCTTCGCTTCCTGCAGGTAATGTCTGCTCTAAATACTTTCCCTTATCAGCCTTCTTTGTTGAATAACTGATAATTCCGTCCTTATTCTCTAACATTGCATAGCCATGAGGTGTTACGAGTGTATTTGCCAACGCGTCCGTCAGGTATTTAGGTGAAATCGTCAGCATCACCGTCCCGATTATTTGATCTTCTCTAAGCACATTTTTAAAATCCTTCAAGGTTCTCGCAAATACAATTTGATGCTCCTTCCCAACGTCGAAGCATTTGATCACTCCTTGGTTGGAAATGACTTCCTCCTGTATTTCCTCTCGGTACGCCCTCAGTGTATTATAGAGCTGTGGGTTATGAGTCTTCCGCAGCTGAATGTCTGTTTTATCACTATTTTCCAGATAAATGCCTATAGACTGCAAAAAGCCGTAATAGTATAAGTAATCATAGCAAATCCCCTCCGCTTGAAGTGCCATGTTCTCTTTCTCAGAATTGCCGTTATATTCTTCCCTAAATATTGCGGAGCAGATCCCGTTAAGTGCCTCATCCGAATAAATTTTCAAAGTGAGGTCATTCATATAAGAAAGTACATCATCGAAATTCCTTTGCATGGCTGCCGCTGCCATAGCATTACTCTTTTGGATATTCTGTTTTGCCATTTTAAAATACTGAGCTTCGGTCAGATAAAATATAATACTAAAACTAAGAACATTTAAAAGAATAAAAAATACTGAAATCGAAAAGGCGATACTTCTGGACTTTTTCCCCATTCCTATCCCTCACTTCGCTGCTTATGTATATGCGGCTTTTGTTTAAACTTTATCATAGTAGCGCTGATTTAACAAGGTGTACGTGCATCTAATTATTTCCAATCATGTTATTATATGGCGGGTGGGGGACGCCTCCGCTCCTCAAAGAATCACGCCCTGAGTCGACAGGGTTATGATTCGGTATGGGATTTTTTTTCCGCTGTTTTGGACTGCATTTACTACAGCCTGTTCTATTCCGCCGCAGCAAGGGACTTCCATGCGGACGACGGTGACGTTTTTAATGGTATTCTGACGGAGGATTTCGGTTAGTTTTTCCGTATAGTCTACGCTGTCTAGTTTGGGGCAGCCCATGAGGGTGATTTTGCCCTTCATGAAGTCCTGATGGAAGCCGGCATAGGCGTACGCGGTGCAGTCGGCGGCGATGAGCAGCTCTGCATTTTTATAATAGGGGGCCTGGACCGGGACGAGTTTGATCTGTACCGGCCACTGGAGCAGCTGAGATTCTGTGGGGGACGGAGAAGGTGCGGAGGCCTTGGCAGCAGTGTGCGGCTTCAGCTCCCTTGCCTGGGTGCCCGGGCAGCCGCAGGGCAGGGGAGCTGTATTTTTGTGTTTCTGATGAGCCTTGACCGCCTCGGCATCGTATGCGGCGGCTTCCCGTTCCACGAAGCGGATCGCGTCTGCCGGACAGGCAGGAAGGCAGTCTCCCAGGCCGTCACAGTAATCGTCTCTCAGCAGACGGGCTTTCCCGTCCACCATGCCGATTGCCCCTTCGTGGCAGGCTTCTGCACATAATCCGCATCCGTTGCATTTTTCTTCATTTATTTCTATAATTCTCCTTATCATTTCAATTCCTCCTTTTGACTTGCCGGTATATAACTGTTCCGGGATTTAAATCCTTTCCTTGTATCTATAGTGGCATTATACTATAATTTAAATATAAAAAAAGTTGTTATTACAACGAAACGGAGAGAATTTATGGATTATCAATTTATCGTGGGGACGAAACTGTTTGAGGGGGTTACCGTGGAGGAGGCCGAAGCCATGCTTGGGTGCCTGGGGGCACAGGAGAAGACATACGCACGGGGGGAGGTCATTTACCATGCAGGGCAGCATATCGGACGGATGGGGCTGCTGCTGGAGGGCGGCGTTAATATTGTGAGGCCGGATATCTGGGGAAATGAAAATATTATTGGGCATATACTGCCTGGGGAAGTGTTTGCGGAGACCTACGCGTGCAGCCAGAGGGCTCCTATGATGGCGGACGTCATGACAACGGCGAAGACAACGGTGCTGTTTCTGGACGTGGGAAAGGTGGTCAAAAGCTGTGCGTCCTCCTGCAGCCATCATGCCAGGCTTGTCCGCAACTTGCTTATGATTATGGCGTCCAAGAATTTGAATCTGGCACAGAAGATCAATCATATTACGCCCAAATCCATTCGGGAAAGGCTGTTATCCTACCTTTCGTCTGAAGCGGTAAAGCAGGGGAAAAAAGAGATTGAAGTTCCATTTAACAGGCAGCAGATGGCGGATTACCTGGCTGTGGACCGCAGCGCCCTTTCGAATGAACTCTCCAAAATGCAGAGGGACGGTCTGCTTCACTATCATAAGAATCATTTTATCCTTTTGCAGGGGGAGTAAGGAAAAGTGGTGTGTAAGAATCTTGTGCGGGAGCGTGAAAAGGTCTATAATAAAATACGATGCGGTAAATGTGGCGGAAACAGGAGGCAGAGAAGGAATCATATGGATTTAAAATCAATAGGGCTTAACGGTGTTGGCAATGCGAGGCAGCTTGGCGGATACACCGGAGCCGATAACAGGAAAATCAAAATGAACACGCTGTTGAGGACGGGGAAGCTGGCAGAAGCCCTGCCGGAAGATCTGAAAAGGCTGCGGGACATATACGGCCTGACGGATGTGGTTGATTTCAGGACGACACCGGAGCGGGACAAGGCGCCGGATCCGGAGATAGACGGGGTGAAGAATTATCACGTACCGATTCTGGACGAGGAGAACGGAAGTATGGCCGCAGTTGCAGCGAGCGGCGTATTTACGCCGGAAGAGGCCATCAAATACTTACTGAGCGGCGCGATGGCAGATATGTATGTGGAGATTGCCACGACACCATTTTCCCAAAAAGGATATGCCCGGTTCTTTCGGATTCTTTTGGAAAATGAGCAGGGGGCGGTTCTTTGGCACTGTACAGCGGGCAAAGACAGAGCCGGATTCGGTTCCGTGCTGGTGCTGGCCGCACTGGGGGTGGAGCGCAGCGTCATTCTGGAAGATTATGAGATAACTAACCACTATTATAAGGAAAATATAAAAGCCATGGAGCAGTTTTTGAGAACAAAAGGTTTAGGGGACGAAGCGGTACAGGCCGCGCGCTCCACGGCGGGAGCAGAGGTGAAGCACCTGGTTAAGGCTCTGGATGTGATTGACAGGGAGTATGGCTCTATGGATGAATACCTGCGCAGCCGGATCCTGCTCAGCGATGCGGACAAGGAGAAGCTCAGAAAAAAATATTTGGAAAACTGATCATCACAGTCTTTACGCTGGGAATCAGTTTGTGTTAAACTGGATGCGGAAACAGGCTGTGAGGACATGCTTTTTGACGCTGCCTGTTATATGCAAAAGAAATTTTACTTTAGAAGGAGACAAAAACATGGGAGGCTTTTTTGGCGTAGCTTCAAAAACGGACTGTACGTTAGAGTTGTTTTATGGTGTGGATTATCATTCACATCTTGGGACAAGAAGAGGCGGGATGGCAACTTTTGGGAAAGACGGATTTCAGCGTGCGATTCATAACATAGAGAATTCACCGTTCCGCACCAAGTTTGAGAAAGATGTAGAGGAGCTCAAGGGATGCTTCGGAATCGGCTGCATATCGGACTACGAACCGCAGCCGCTGCTGATCCAGTCCCATCTGGGCAGCTTTGCAATCACGACGGTCGGAAAGATTAATAATATGCAGGAGCTTCTGTCAAAAGTATATGAAAATGGACATACACATTTTCAGGAGATGAGCGGCGGACAGATCAACGCAACGGAACTGATCGCATCCCTCATTTGCAAAAAGGATTCCATCGTGGAGGGAATCCGGTACGTCCAGCAGCTTGTGGATGGTTCCATGACGCTGCTGTTAATGACCACAGAGGGGCTGTATGCGGCGAGAGACAGATATGGACGCACGCCGCTTGTAGTCGGCAGAAAAGACGGCGCTTACTGTGTCTCCTTTGAGAATTTTGCGTACATCAATCTGGGTTATACGGATTATAAGGAGCTGGGGCCTGCTGAGATTGTATTTATCACACCGGAGAGCGTAGAGACAGTAAGCCCGCCGGGGGAGGAGATGAAGATGTGTTCCTTCCTGTGGGTGTATTACGGTTATCCGACTTCTTCCTACGAAGGAGTCAATGTCGAAGAGATGCGGTACAAGTGCGGAAGCATGCTTGCGAAGCGGGACGGGAACAGCGTATCACCGGACATCGTGGCAGGAGTGCCGGATTCCGGCATCGCGCATGCCATCGGCTATGCCAATGAATCCGGAATCCCCTACGCCAGGCCGTTTATTAAGTATACGCCAACCTGGCCGCGTTCCTTTATGCCGACGAACCAGAACCAGCGTGATCTGATCGCCAAGATGAAACTGATTCCGGTGCAGGCACTGATTGAGAATAAGAAGCTGCTGCTGATCGATGACTCTATCGTACGAGGAACCCAGCTTCATGAGACAACCGAATTCCTGTATCAGAGCGGAGCAAAAGAAGTGCATGTCCGTCCGGCATGCCCGCCGCTTCTGTTTGGCTGTAAATTTCTGAACTTTTCCCGCTCCAAGTCTGAGCTGGATCTAATCACGCGAAGGATTATCCAGGAAAGGGAAGAGGAAGTGACGGGGGAAGTGTTGGAAGAGTATGCCAATCCCTGCTGCAGCCGGTATCATGATATGGTAGAGGAAGTGCGCAGACGCCAGAATTTTACAACGCTGCGCTACCACAGGCTGGATGATCTGGTTGCATCGATTGGGCTGTCACCGTGCAAACTTTGTACGTACTGCTTTGACGGAAAAGAATAGAAAATTGCCGGGCAGGCAATGCCTTGGCAAAGGTGAAGGCCGCACACGAAGTATGATGACTTACGTGTGCGGCTTTCCTATTATATAAAACCCTTCGTGGGATGCACACGCCGCGATAAGTTATATAGCCTCAAAGCGGCATCGCGGCGGCGCCAAAGTGTGCAAGCTCCTCATGAGTGAGGAGGCGGGGAGCTGAGGTGTGCTTGCCTGCTTTGGGCTAATCCGCGGATATATTTGACGGTAATAGTCAGTGCAAAGGCTGTTATAAATCCGATGGCAGCGGCGGCAATGGCATGGAAGAGATTGGAGGGATTGCCTTCCTGATAAAACATGAGTACTGTTGACACCGATGGGAAAGAGTATACCGTACTGCACGGTGTAAAGATTCCCTGATAAATCCCACCCGCAAAGCTGGCTGCAGAAGCCACGGCAAGCAGAGATTTTTGGGGGATACAGATCCCGTAAAGCGCCGGCTCTGTGATGCCGGCAAACAGCGCAACGAGTCCGACGGAGAGGTAAGTGGGCCGTTCCAGTGAGCCGGGTTCAGTATAAAATGTGCCCAGAGCCACGCCGGCTATCGATGTCACACAAATGAAGGAACTCACCATATAGCCGATCTCCATGCCGGTATTCCCTAAGCTCTCCAGCACAATAGCCGTAAAGATCCAGCTCGTCCCTGTAATTGTCAGAAATGGGGAAAGTGCAGAAAAAACGGCCCAGGACAGTACCGGGTTGATATCCTGCAATTCAAATATGAACGAAGAAATCCTATTTCCCATGACCGTACAGAGCGGCCCCACGAACAGAATTCCAATTACAGATGTCAAAGTAATAGTGATAACCGGCATAAAAAATGTCCGGAATGTTTTGTGAGAAACTTTTTCCAGAAGCCCGGTCAGTTTTGACATCACGTATACCAAAAGGATAGCAGGCAATACGGAAAATGCATACGAAGCCTTGTATACAGGGAGAAAGAGAAAACGGATCATTCCCTGCGTGTTTAAAAGCTCGATAAAATCGGGCAGCAGAAGAACCGCCGCAGATACCATGGCAATAAGGGGATTGACTCTGAAATGGCAGGCCGATGAGTAAGCCGTAAAAACCGGCAGAAAGTAAAAGGCCGCATTGCTGACCGCGGAAAGGACATCTTCGGTTTGGGGAGAGAGGGTAAATAAACCGGTATATCCAATCAGGATGATCAAAAGTTTTAAAATGCCTGCCGCCATCAGTATCGGGATTACAGGTTTCATACAAGCGGATATGGTATCAAATAATCTGGAAAAGGGGTTCTCGTTCACATATCTTTTCATAATCCTATTCACCTCTTTCTTTTTTCTCTGATTATAATTATAATGAAGTATAGGGTGATAATATATAATTATCAGCACGGATATTATAAAAATCTTACCAAATTGAAGCGGGCTTAAAAGCCGCTGTAGGAATAGAAGTAAAGTGAGACCGGACTATTAGAATACCGCCGGCAGATGATGCCGATTTGTGGAGGATATTTATGGAATTTATTGAACGGAATGAAGTGAAGATGGAGACGGGTATGTTTTTAGACGAGGACTTCCCATTTTTTATTTCTTATAAGCAGATCTCGGATTACAGGGATGGTGAGGTGCTGTCGCACTGGCATGTGGAGTTGGAATATATACTTGTTCTGGAGGGGCGCCTGGATTATATCGGGGAGGATTCAGAGTATACACTGACAGAAGGAGAAGGGGTTTTGGTAAATGGAAATGTTCTCCATTCGTACCGGCGGAACAGGACGAATGAATGCAGATATCTGGTCGTAATCTTTCATCCGTCCTTGATTGGATACAATGCAGAGGGACGTATTTCTGAAAATTATATCTTCCCATATTTTTCCGGAGACCAGGCATTTTCGGATATTCATCTTACCGGGAGGGAACTTTGGCACAGAGAAATTGCCTCCATTCTGCTGGAGGCAGAATCATATTCTGCGGCCGGGGCAGCGGGGTATGAAATGGATATACAGATACTGCTGCTCAAATGCTGGCGGATTCTGTATGAAAAAGTACTATGCGCCGGAGCCGGCAGGCCCGGTAAAAATCCTAAGAATGAGCTGATATATAAGGCAGTCAAATACATACGGGAACATATGGGGGAGAAAATCTATCTGACCGACATAGCCAGGGCTTGCAGCATCAGCAATACGGAGTGCTGCAGGATGTTCAAAAGGCAGGTGGGGCAGAGCCCGATGGAATATGTGAAGAAGTACAGAGTCAAAAGAAGCCTGGATTTTCTGGAAAATAAAAACTGCAGTATCATGCAGGTGGCGCAGATGGCCGGATTTGAGAGCCAGAGTTATTATACAAAGGTATTCCGCAGCATTATGAAATGCACACCACAGGAATACCGAAAGGAAAATAAAAGAGTGATTGACAATGACGAAACGTAACAGGGCGGAGCAGTCTGCGGCTGCCCCGTCCTGTCGATTGCGTTTAAATCTCCACTGCCCCGCTGTTTCCGCCGCAGGTATAATAAGCCTTCCGTTCTTCCGGCTTGAGATATATCGAGAGATCCTCCAATTCAGGTAACCCCTCACTCATGCACTTTTTTCTTACCATTTCTATGACTTCATCAGCCAGGTATTCCTGATCCTGATATTGAATATATAAGTTGGCTTTGCCAGCCGGTACCTGTACAGCGGACGCCGCGGTTACTGCTTGCTTCTTCTGTTTTTTCTTCTCAATTCTTTTGCTCATGTTTTCAGCTCCCTTTTTTATAATGTCTTATGAATTATAGTACTTTTGGGACAAGAAGTCAAAAACCAATGGCTGGCAGCCGGAATTACAATTTACTTAATTCATTTTTGGTCCCGGCCATGATAAGTGCTGCATTGTTTTCCGCAATATCCAGCCCTTCCGCTGCAAAGAATCGAACCTTACCGATACCAAACATCCCGCAAAGATCTCTTATATATTGATCCGCCGAATTACGTTCCCCAATATAGCCGCCGCAGGTGGTGATATACATAAGTTCCCTGGCTCTGCACATGGGAACCGGCAGCCCGGCTTCGGAATAGCGGAATGTAATTCCGTTTACGCAGATATGCTCAAAATATACCTTCAGGGAAGAGGGAAAGGAGAGGTCCCAATAGGGTGCGCCTATCAAAACCGCATCGGCCAGTGCAAACTCTCTGGCATACTGGAAGCCGGGAGCCGAGTAATCATGGTTTTGGATATCTGCGGCCCGCTTTTCCAGCATTTGTTCCGTATACGGCATAAGGGATTCTTTTTGCAGATCCACTTCCTGAATGGTCCATTCTTTTTGTAAGCCTTCCATGTAAGCCCTGCACAGCTGCAATGTTCTGGATTCTGCTCTTACACATGAGTTGATGAATAATAGTTTCATATATTTCCTCCGTAATAGTTTCTGTTTTGCTTTTCAGGAGATTCTAAGGTATTATATCCCAAATGGGGCACAGTGGTGCCCGTCTCTTACGGGGTCCTGTGACTGGATACATATTTCAAAGATTTCTGCGGCCGGAAAAATAACCGGGGGCGACGATTTCTTGTGTTTTATCTGTGCTGTCCGGGGAAAAAAGATAACCGCAACATCTGTTTTTTAGTATCCAATCTCAATAAAGTATTGTATAATAAAGCAAAAGGTTTATGGGTTTGATTAACGCAGATGAAAGGCCCGGTACGGCGGCCGCCGGAGGGGCTGGGCAATGGCGAATGATTGAAAAAGACAGGTGAACATAAATGATTGAGAAGGATAAGATTTATCCCGTTATTGTAGATGAGAGTGAAAATATTGTATATATATCAGATCCTGAGACATATGAGGTCATTTATCTGAATCAGGCAATGAGGGATACGCTGGATTTAAAACCGGGCGAAGATTACCAGGGGAGACGCTGCTATGAACTGCTGCAGGGGCAGAGTGCACCGTGTAAGTTTTGTACGAATGGTTATCTGATGAGAGATAAGTTCTATACATGGAAGCATTATAATGAAAAGCTGGGCAGGCATTTCAGCCTTCGGGATAAGCTGATTGAGATCGACGGGCATTTGTTCCGCCTGGAGATCTGCGTGGATATCACAGAGAGCGAGGAGCTCCATAAAAATCTGGAAAGAAAGCTTTCGATCGAAGAGACCCTGGTGCAGTGTATTCATATGCTTTCTGAGAATCAGGATATTGATATGTCAATCAATGGTCTGCTGCGCATTATTGGGGAATTTTTCCAGGCGGACAGATCCTATATATTTGAATGCAATTATGAGGACGACATCCTGGTCAATACATATGAGTGGTGCAATGAGGGCGTCATTCCCCAGAAGGAGAATCTGCAGCGTGTTCCGAGAGATGTAACCGGCCATTGGATGGAGCTTTTCCTCAATAAAGGGGCGGTATATCTGCCGTCTGTTAGCAGCCGGGTAGAGGAAAAGGCTCCGGAAGCGGACATACTCAATCAACAGGGGATTGGCTGCCTGATGGCAGCGCCTATATGGGAGGCGGAACTGCAGAAGGACGGAGAGAAGACGCTGTATGGATTCATAGGTGTGGATGATCCGACGCGCGGAGTGGAACATATCAAGCTTCTTCAGTCGGTTGCGCATTTTATATATAATGACGTACAGAAGCGGCGTATGATTATGAAACTCGGGGAAATGGGCAGGATTGATGCGCTTACCGGCCTCGGAAACAGAAATTTTTATATGGAAAAACTAAAGGAGCTGGGCGGACAGAAACTGAAATCGATGGGGGTTGTTTTCTGTGACATTAACGGGCTGAAATATGCGAACGACCACTATGGTCATGCTTATGGCGACAAAATGATCCGAAGTGTGGCACAAGGGATAAAGCAGACATTTCCGGAGAATGCATACAGAATCGGCGGCGACGAGTTTATCGCGCTGTATGTGAATGGTACAAAGGCGGAATTTAACAGCCGTTTGGAAGCCCTGAAGAAGTATGCAGAAAATGAATGCATCTGTGATTTCTCTATGGGGGTTAACTTTGGAGAGGGAACCTTTGATGTGGAAGAGCTTATTGGCGGCAGCGACAATATGATGTATTTGGAGAAGCAGACTTATTATGGCAGCATGATCTCAGGAAAGCCGGCCTATCATAAGGCTGTGGCAAGGCAGCTTGTCAGGGAGATAGAGACAGGCAGGTTTGAGGTGTTTCTGCAGCCAAAGATCTGTCTGGAGACAGGAGAGATGGTGGGGGCGGAAGCCCTGCTTCGGCAGAAAGGGGAAGACGGAGAGTATTATCTGCCGGAACAGTTTATAACGCTGTATGAAAAGGAAGGCGTGATCCCATTTCTGGACTGCTTTGCGTTCGAGGAAGTATGCAGGATGCTGCAAGAATGGATGGCAGCAGGAGGGAAGCCCGTTCCCGTGTCGGTAAACTTTTCCCGTATCAGCCTGATGAAGCGGGGGATTGTGCAGAGTCTTGCTGAAATCAGGGCGAGATATGGGGTTCCGGAAGGACTGCTTGTATTGGAGATCACGGAGAGCATCAGCAAGATGGAACCTTCAGCATTACAAGGGTTAATAGACGAACTTAAAAAATACCATTTTGTTGTGTCGCTGGATGATTATGGCTACCAGTATTCAAACCTTGCGATTTTGTCAAACATGGATTTTGTGGAATTAAAACTGGACAAAAGTTTGGTAGAGAACCTGAAGGACAATCCGAAAGCAAGGGTGCTGGTGGAAAATTCGATCGAGATGTGCAGACAGCTGAACCAGGTTATTTCCACCGCGGAAGGCATTGAAGATGATGAACAGCTGGACATTCTAAAAGGCTTTAACTGCAACATGGGGCAGGGATTTCTTTTTTCTCATCCTCTGCCCAGAGATGAGTTTTTCAGGAAATTTGGGAAAACCGGCGGTATTCCCAAGGGAGGCTGATTGTGTGGAGAGCCTGTAGTTGTTCAGGCAGGCCGGAACAGTTACGGGATTTTAAAGAAATGATTTAAAAAAATTAAAAAATTAGATTATAGGTATTGCTTTTTGTGGGAAGGTATGATATTATATCACTCGTGTCAGAGATGACGCGGGTGTAGTTCAATGGTAGAACACCAGCCTTCCAAGCTGGATACGTGGGTTCGATTCCCATCACCCGCTTAAAGAACAGCCTTATATCAAACGGAGATCCGGTTTTGATATAAGGCTTTTTTGTATAATAGGAAAGAGATTAGCACGTTCCTATCACATAACCAGATAATTTCACAGATTTTCTCAAAAAGGAAGTTGAGAAGTTACTCCATTTAAAGTATAATTACTTTATTCTATGTAAAACCAAAATATAAATGTTTCGAAATACTTCAGGGGGGAGGTTTTCGGATACTACAAAAAGAAAAGAGGAAGATTTAATGAACTGGACCGATAACGTTGTAATGAGGGCGCTTAGCAGGGTATGCGATTTTATGCTGCTGAACATCATGTGGATCATATGCTCCATTCCGATCATCACAATCGGGGCATCCACGACCGCTATGTATACCGTCATGCTGAAGCTGGTAAAGAACGAAGAAGGTTATATTGTAAAAGGATTTCTGGGGGCATTTAAGGAGAACTTCAAAAAGAGCACCATAATGTGGCTGATTCTGCTGGTCGTTGGAATCATAATCGGAATCGATATCCGTTTCTCCGCGGTCATGGAGTCAACGATGCGTACCATATTCCAGAGCATCTTCTTAGTGCTCGGCGTAGTCTGGCTGTGTATGGTAATCTATGTATTCCCTCTGACGGCGCGCTATGAGAACACGATCAAGAATACATTCAAAAATGCAGTACTGTTATCCGTAGCAAAGCTTCCATATACAGTATTAATGCTTATCATCACGGCTGGGCCGGTTATCATCACCTTTTTGAACACACGGAATCTTCTGATCGGCATTGCAGTATGGCTGATCATCGGCGTGTCACTGGTAGCCTGGCTGAACTCATTCTTATTGCGTAAAGTTTTTGAAATATTTCATACAATCAAGAATTAGGAGAAAATGGAAAGCAAAGGGGTCAGACCCCTTTGAATAGGAGAGGACAAGGATGAACTTTTTAGAAGAGAGAATTTTAAAGGACGGGATTGTGAAGGAAGGGAATGTTCTGAAGGTGGACAGTTTTCTGAACCATCAGATGGATATTGACCTGTTTGATGAGATGGGGAAGGAATTCAGAAAACGCTTTGCGAATAAGCAGATTAATAAGATTCTGACGATTGAGGCATCCGGGATTGGGATTGCATGCATTGTGGCGAAGCATTTTGATGTTCCGGTTGTTTTTGCTAAAAAGTCCAAGAGCATTAACCTGGAAGGGGAGATGTTAGTGGCTGAGGTGGAGTCTTTTACGCATAAGTGCAAGAATAATGTGATCGTTGCTCAGAAGTTCCTTTCTTCGGAGGATCATATATTGATAATCGACGATTTCCTGGCTAATGGCTGCGCGCTGCAGGGACTGATTCAGATTGTGCAGTCTGCGGGGGCCGTGGTTGAAGGGATTGGAATTGCGATTGAGAAGGGCTTCCAGTCCGGCGGGCGTATGATCCGGAATCTGGGTTTCCAGCTGGAGTCTCTGGCCATCGTGGAAAGTATGGATGCTGAGAGCGGGACGATCAAATTCCGTGAACAGTAGGAATTGGATTTGTACGAAAAAGATGTTACAATAGGCACCAACAAGGCAATGCCTGTATAGAAGGGAGCTGTATTTCATGGGGGAAAAGAATCAGGAACTGATCCATAAACTGAAGGATGTTAAAAAATCAATAGTCTCCAAAGAACTGCGCGGTGATGACTGGGAAGATATGCAGTCGGCCGCGAAGAAACTGGAGGAAGTTGTAACCTATATCAATGACTGTACCGGCAGAGGGATTTATTTTGAGTAGTCAAATTCACCCACCAGTATATGGGCTTGTCTTCGATATGGACGGGCTCATTTTCAATTCGGAAAGAGTCGTGCAGCGGTCCTGGGAACGGGTGGGGACGGTGCTGGGCTATGAACATTTTGGGGATCATATCTATCATACGATTGGGTTTAACGTAAAGAGGCGCGAAGAATATTTTAGGAAAAATGTGGATCCTTATTTCCCGATGGCGGATTTTTCAGTGATGACCCGCAGCGAATACCATAAAATTGTGGCTGAAGAGGGGCTGGAAATAAAACCTGGAGTGGTGGAACTCCTGAAATATGCGGCGGATAAGCAGTACAGAATAGCACTCGCCACTTCTTCACGCAGAGAGCATGCACGCACGCTCCTGATGGAGCAGGGGCTGTGGGAGTATTTTGACGGCGCGGTATTTGGAGATATGGTAACATGCAGCAAACCAAGTCCGGAGATTTATCAGAAAGCCTGCGCAGCGATCGGGGTTGACCCGGCCAATGCAGTGGCGCTGGAGGATGCCCCTTCCGGTATCCGGTCCGCAGTGTCGGCGGGGATGCGCGCCATTATGGTGCCGGATCTGGTAGAACCCGACGAGAAGATTCTGGAAATGGCATGGCATCGGTTTGACACCCTTTTCGATGTCCTGAGGCTGTTGCAGGAAGGATAATTACAGGAGAAACAGTATGCTGAAATCATATATCGCATTTGACCTGGAGACGACCGGGCTGAACCCGGAACAGAATGAAATCATCGAAATTGGCGCACTGAAAGTGCGCGATGGTAAGGTGCAGGAACGTTTTATGGAATTCGTCCGCCCCACAGAGAACATTTCTCCGGTTGTTTCGGAGCTGACCGGAATCACCAACGAGATGGTCGCGGGCGCCAGAAGCAGCAGGAATGTGCTTCCTGACTTTTTGGATTTCTGCGGGGATGATATTCTGATCGGGCACAATGTTATTTTTGACTACAGTTTTGTGAAAGTAGGCGCCATGGCAGAAGGACTGGATTTTGAACGCGCCGGAATTGATACGCTCAGGATTGCGAGAAAAGTACATAAAGATATGGAATCGAAAAGCCTGGGCTGTCTGTGTGATTACTACCACATCGAGAATCGTGCCGCCCACCGTGCCTATCATGATGCGCTGGCTACGGCAAAGCTTTATCAGACACTGGCACATTATTTTGAGGAGAAGGAGCCAAAACTTTTTCAGCCGGTAACACTAAGTTATAAACAGAAAAAAGCCATGCCTGCAACTCCCAAACAGATTGGTTTTTTGAAGAAACTGATCCTGAACAATGGGATTCAGCTGGAGTGGGATCCTGATACAATTACAAAAAATGAGGCGTCAAAAATGATTGACGATATCATAAATAAGCGAATCTGATAACCGGTTATATAAGGAGCCTGCCCGGAAAGATCCTGTCTTTCTGCGGCGGGCTTTATTTTTAGAAAATGTATAAAAATAATAATAATTCCTGATTTGTGTTGACCCGGAAAATTTTAACAGCTATAATAGAACTAATTACTGGTATCAGAACGGCAGAGAAATGCAGAAAAGAGGAGGATACAATATGGCAAAGTATAAATGTGGAGTGTGTGGATTTATTTATGATGAGGAGAAGGAAGACGCGCCTTTTTCAGAACTGACGGTCTGTCCGGTGTGCAGACAGCCGGTCCGTGTATTTGAAATGGAAGGGGAGGCAGAGGAAAAAAAGGAACATGAGATTCCTTCTGTGGAAAAGAATGTAGATCCGCTGGCGTATCCTCCTGAGTTCTACCGGAAAGACGATTCCTGCCGGTATATGGAAGAAATCCATCAAATGGCAGTGAGCGGAAAAACCATCATCGAGGCGATGGGTACGAAGATGCCGATGCCGTGCTGGGACGATATCCTGCTTTTGGGTGCACAGCTTAATCCGCCTCCGCTGGATGAACATGCTCCTGTAAGTATCAAAACGGTGATCGGAAAAAAAGCGGAAAAGCCCATGGTGCTGGAAGGTCCTGTTTACATATCCCATATGTCATTTGGAGCATTATCCAGGGAGACAAAGATTGCGCTGTCCAAAGGTTCTGCAATGGCAGGGACAGCCATGTGCAGCGGAGAGGGAGGCATTCTCCCGGAAGAGATGGAGGCAGCGCATAAGTATATTTTTGAATATGTTCCGAATAAATACAGCGTAACCCCGGAGAATCTAAGGAACGCGGATGCCATTGAACTGAAGATCGGTCAGGGAACCAAGCCCGGAATGGGAGGCCACCTGCCGGGAGGAAAAGTGACGCCGGAGATTGCAGCGGTTCGGAATAAGCCTCTGGGCAAAGATGTGATCAGCCCATCAAAGTTCGAAGAAATCAACAATAAAGAGGATTTGAAAGATTTGGTGGCTCAGCTCCGCCTGGCCTCCGGCGGGCGTCCGATTGGGATTAAAATCGCCGCAGGGCGCATTGAGAAGGATCTGGAATTCTGCGTTTACGCGGAGCCGGATTTTATCACCATCGACGGAAGGGGTGGTGCGACAGGCGCAAGCCCGAGGCTGGTCAGGGATTCTACCAGCGTGCCTGCCATCTATGCACTTTACCGTGCGAAAAAGTATCTGAGGGAAAATGGGGCAGATGATATCAGCCTTGTGATCACCGGAGGCCTGCGGGTGTCCTCTGATTTTGCAAAGGCAATCGCGATGGGCGCGGATGCCGTTGCTGTTGCATCGGCGGGCCTGATTGCCGCCGCATGCCAGCAGTTCCGCATCTGCGGAAGCGGTAACTGCCCGGTAGGGGTTGCAACGCAGAATCCGGAATTGAGGGAAAGGTTTAAGTCAGATGCAGCGGCCAGGAGAGTTGGGAATTTCCTGAACTGCAGTTTTGAAGAATTGAAGACATTTGCGCGGATTACCGGACATGAAGATATTCATGATCTGAGCGTGGATGATTTGTGCACGATCAGCAGGGAAATCTCAGAGTACACGGATATACCGCATGCATGATCCCTTCGGTGCAGTGCATCGGGAAGAAAAGCATGGCAGAAAATGAGCAGAGAGGAAGCGGGATAATATGAATGAAGACACACCAATACGCAAACAGCTGTTATCAATACCCAACCTAATGGGATATTTCCGGATTCTGCTGATTCCGGTAATCGTATGGCGGTATGTGACAGCGGAAACTGTGACGGATTATTATATAGCGGCAGTCATGATAGGGATCTCCGGGATCACGGATTTCCTGGACGGTTTTGTGGCGCGCAGATTCCATATGATTACAAAGGTGGGAAAGGCACTGGACCCGATCGCAGATAAGCTGACCCAGGGAGCGATTGTACTGTCTTTATGTTTCCGGTATCCTTATATGATTGCCCTGATGGTACTGTTTGTGGTAAAAGAAGGATTTATGGGGATTATGGGGATCATAATGCTCCGGAAAGGGAAGATGCTGGATGGGGCAAAATGGTTTGGTAAAGTGTGTACCGCTGTGCTGTATGTGGTGATGTTCCTGCTGATATTGTTCCCGCAGCTGCCGGAAAGTGCGGCGAATGGGATGATCCTTCTCTGCGGGGGATTCATGCTGTATTCCTTTGTGGCCTATATTCCGGTGTTTTGGAAGATGGGGCGTGATTCATAAAATCTTATAACTTCTTAAGAATTTCTTTTGCTTCTTATGCCAGCCTCCTTTAGAAATCTGTTTTATTCTATAAACAGTTAAAGGAGGCTGTTTCTATGAATATCCAAACATTGACTCAATATTTTCTTGAATATGGTGCCTTTTTTATCTACCTGATCGTTTTATTGGAATACATGAATCTTCCAGGTTTCCCGGCAGGGCTGATCATGCCGTTGGCAGGGATCTGGGCAGCAAAGGGGGAAATCAGTTTTCCGATCGTCATGCTTTTATCAGTATTTGCGGGACTGACCGGAAGCTGGCTCCTGTATTTTCTGGGAAGGCTGGGAGGCCCGAAGGTGATGGGATTCTATTTCAAAAAATTTCCGAAACATCAGGCTGTGATAGAGGAGAAGATGGATATGCTGCGTGAGAAGGGCTGCATCGGTGTGTTTGTCAGCAAGCTGCTGCCCATGGTGCGGACCATCATTTCCATACCTGCAGGGATGGTTAAGATGGATTTCCTGAAATATACGGTAAGTTCAACGGTAGGTATTTTCCTGTGGAATCTGGTATTTGTCGGGGCCGGATACTTTTTCGGCGATGCAGCAATTAAGCTGCTGGCATAGACAGAGAGACGAAGCGGCGCAGTGAAAAGGCAGAAGAAGTGCAGACAGAGGAGGAGTTAGGAATGAAGATTGCAATGTTGACAAATAATTATAAACCTTTCGTAGGAGGGGTACCCATTTCCGTTGAAAGGCAGGCAAAAGAACTTGCAAAGCTGGGACATGAGGTGACGGTATTTGCTCCGGAATATAAACAGGCGGAAGACATCCGGCCCGGAGAACAGTTCGAAGATCCGCAGCAAACACGCAGGGAGCGTGTCATCCGCTACAAAACCAGCAGCAGAAAAATGGAAAACGGTATGGTATATCCAAGGATAATCAGCAGGGAGATCATTCAGGCCTTTGAAAAAGAACAGTTTGACTGCATCCATGTGCATCATCCGATGTTTGTGGGGCCGATTGCTTTATACCTGGGGAAAAAGTATGATCTGCCTGTCATATACACGTATCATACAAAATACGAGGATTATCTTCACTATATACGCCCGTTTCAGTCCGTAGAGGACAAGAGCGCCGTGCGTCAGGAGATATTCCGCCTGGGAAAAGAAAAGATAGTGCCGGGATATATGAGGTGGTTTACAAACCAATGCGATTTGATACTGGCGCCCACCTTCAGTATGCAGGAAGCGATGCGAAAGAGCGGAACGAGGACTCCAACGGCGATTTTCCCCACGGGGCTGGAAGATTCCTTTTATATAAAGGATGAAGAAAAATGTACGGCTCTCAGGCAGCAGTACCTGCAGGGGAGAAAGCACTTGTTCTGTACAGTATCCCGCCTGGAGGAAGAGAAAAATCCGCGGTTTATGCTGAAGGGGATCGCAAGGCTGAAAGAGCGGATGGATGAGTCGTTCCGGGTATTGTTTATCGGAGAAGGAAGCATGAGATCCGAACTGGAAAAGATGGCTGCCGAACTGGGGATTTCCGAGGAAACTGTATTTGTAGGAAATGTAGAGAATCAGGAAATGAAACATTTTCTCGGGGCTTGTGAACTGTTTTTGTTTGCTTCCAAATCGGAAACGCAGGGAATTGTACTGGCAGAGGCTTTTGCAGCAGGTATTCCTGTTGTGGCGGTCAATGCTACCGGAGTGGAGGACATTGTAGTGAACGGGAAAAACGGATATGCGACGGCGGAAGACACGGAAGAATGGTCAGCGAGAATCATGGAGGCAATGGAAATAGAAAACTATGGCAGATTGAAAGAGCAGGCCGTGCTGACTGCATCCGGATTCAGATCATCCAGACTGGCCGTTTACGAAGAAATGCTTTACGCACAGTGTATAAATCAGAGAGAGAAAGAGGAATCCGCATATGAAAATGAGAGAAATCGGGCAGAACGTGTTGGGGCATCTATTTATCGGTTATTTAAAGCTTCTTAATAAAACAGTTACAATACAGTGGGCCGAAAATTCGATCAGCGGCGGAAGTCAGATATTCGGTTTCTGGCACGAGGACAGTTTTTTTATGAACATGATACTTTCAGAAATCTCGAAACAGACCAGTCCTGTCGATGTAATTGTGACTGCTGATAAAAGAGGAGACTATATTCAGAATATGATAGAGCGCAGCGGCGGCCACGCCCTGAGAGTGCCGGACGGTTTTGCCAGCTTCGGGGCGCTCAAAGTAATCATGCAGAACGCATACGAAAGAACCCGTTCCATCGCCGTAGCGCTTGACGGTCCCCTGGGGCCAAGGCATGAACCTAAAAAACTGGCCTTTTATCTGTCTGAACAGGCAGAAGAAGACTTTGTCGGTATCTCCGTTTCCTATTCTGCAAAACTCAGAATGACCTGGAGATGGGATAAATACGTGATACCGCTGCCGTTCTCCACAGTGACTGTCGCAGCTCATAATTACGGTGAAGTAAATAAAAAGAACATTCCTGAGCTTCCAACGAATGCAAATATTCCGAAATGTGGTATACTGTTAAACGTATAGGGGTCAGACCCCTCTGCAAAAGGGTCAGACCCTTTTGAAAAAAAATATCAGGAGGAAGTTATGGAAACGAATCATATATTAATCGTAGAGGATGACAAAGAAATCAGGGAAGGTGTCCAGATTTACCTGCAAAGCCAGGGATATAAGGTGTTTCAGGCTGCGGATGGAGTGGAAGGCCTGGAAGTTATGGAGAAAGAGGAGATTCACCTTGCAATCGTGGATGTGATGATGCCAAGGATGGATGGAATCAGGATGACAATGAAGCTGAGAGAGAAGTATGATTTTCCGGTGATTATGCTTTCAGCGAAGTCCGAGGAAGTAGACAAGATCATGGGCCTGAATATCGGGGCAGATGATTACGTAACAAAGCCGTTTACGCCAATGGAATTGATGGCGAGGGTGAATTCACAGCTGCGGCGTTACCGGAGGTTCATGGAGAAGCTGGAACCAAAGGAAAATGTGCATGCAATCGGCGGCCTGGAGATCAATGAGGATACGGTGGAAGTATTTGTGGATGGTAATCCGGTTAAAATGACACCGATTGAGTATAAGATTTTGCTGCTTCTGGCAAAGAATCCGGGGCGTGTTTTTTCTGCGGAAGAAATTTATGAAAGGGTATGGCAGGAAAAGGCTATAAGTACGGATACGATTATGGTTCACGTACGGAATATCCGGGAAAAAATTGAGGTGGATCCAAAGAATCCAAAATATTTGAAGGTGGTGTGGGGCGTTGGATACAAAATTGAGAAACAGTCATAGACTGGCTGTATTGCTGGCAATTGCGGTATTGATTATCTGTTCCGTGGGGATGGTGCTGGCTTACCCTGTATTTTCGAGGGAAATGCAGGATAGGCTGGATGAGACTAAGGTAAGTAATGACGAGGTGATCCAGATAGCCGGCGGGCTTATTGAGGGGAATTATATACTATACAATGAGGTATATGAGGAAACTGACAGAGCATATGTATTACAGAAGTATGGCGGCGACCGGTTCGACCTTTTGAGAAAATATATGGATTATGAAGTGTTCGACTGGGATGGAAACGCACTTCTGGAGAGCAATAGTAAGTCAGTACTTGAAAATCTGGTGAAAAAGGAGGATACCGCTTATGCCTTTCGCGCGGCATTTACTTTCCAGGATGACGGAGAACTCTCCGATATCCAGGTGAACGGGAATATGCTGGACGAGAGGACAGAATATGAGATTGAGCAGTATCTTCTGGATCAGCAGGTGATAAATTATGAATGGCGGGGGATTTCCGAGCCGACAGAGGTGCAGATCGTTTATGGTGTGACAGCGGAGAACTTGAATTCTTATATCGATAGCAATGAGCTGCATATCGATACTTCGGTAGCTGCACTGATCTCAAATTCTATGTTCAGTGGTTTTTTGTTCCTGTTTGCAGCCGTATTGGCAGTGACAGCGGTATTACTTTCTGTGAAAAAGAGTTTTGCGTTCGGAGGAGAAAAAGTATTCAGTGCACCGTTTGAAATCGTTGTGATTGTTCTGTGCATACTGGCAAGTGCTATGTATTATCCGGCCAAGGTTGTTTGGATTACGCTGGGGGGCGGGGCTGCAGAGTATATAACAGGCAGCAGCGGAGCGCCGAATTCAGCAATGTCAGCCATAATGAATGTGGCTATGTGGTTTTTGATATTTGGCATTGCATTCTGGGGTTTTGTCAGTCTGAGCGCGATGTTAACTATGAAAAAAGAATATTGGAAGCAGAGATCTTTATGTGTAAGGTTTCTGCGCTGGATGAAACAAGGCGGTGATGAATATGGGGAAAAAGTAAAGAAAGGAGCAGGTGGTATATGGGGCGGTATTAAGCGGTTCTGCAAAAGACAGTATGACGTGCTTATGCACCTGGATTTCCAGGATAAAACAAACAGGACGATTTTTAAGATTATCGCAATCAATTTTGTTGTTCTGGTAGTCGTATGCAGCCTGTGGTATTATGGAATCGTAGCACTCATTATTTATTCTGTTGCACTTTTTATCTTTTTGAAAAAATATTTTAATGATATCCAATCAAAGTATAAGCTGCTCCTCAGTGCGACAAACCAGCTCGCAGAGGGAGATCTGGACACACCAATTGAAGGAGATATGGGGATATTCAACCCTATTCAGGAAGAGATTAAGAGGATTCAGAACGGGTTTAAAAAGGCCGTGGAAGAGGAAGTTAAGAGTGAGCGGATGAAAACAGAACTGATCACGAATGTTTCCCATGATCTAAAAACACCTCTGACTGCAATTATCACGTATACGGATTTGGTAAAGAACGAAACAGACGATGATAAAAGGAAAGAGTACATTGACGTGCTGGAACGCAAGTCCCTTAGGCTGAAGGTACTAATCGAGGATTTATTTGAGATCAGCAAGGCAACCAGTAAGAATATAACTATGAATTTTATGCGGGTTGACATCGTTGACTTGCTAAAACAGGTTGGATTGGAGTATGATAATAAAATAAAAGAAACAAACCTGGATTTCCGCTGGAACCTTCCGGAACACAAGATCGTGCTGTGGCTGGACAGCCAGAAAACATACAGGATTTTTGAGAACCTAATTGTGAATATTACAAAATATGCGATGCCGCATACCCGTGTATATGTGGAGATGAAGGATCTGGACCACCAGGTGTATATCTCTATGAAGAATATTTCGGCCACGGAGCTGAGCTTCAATACAGACGAAATAACGGACAGATTTGTCAGGGGTGATGCATCAAGAAATACAGAAGGCTCCGGACTGGGGCTGGCAATTGCGAAAACATTTACCGAGCTGCAGCATGGCAGCCTAAAGATCTCGACAGAGGCGGATCTGTATAAGGCAGAAATCACCTTCCCAAAACGGCCCGAAGTATCGGAGCCCCAGGGAGAGGGAGCAGGACAAAATGAAACAGCGCAGGATGGAAATAAAGAAAACAATTAGTTTCCAACTGCTTTAAGGGGGTCAGACCCCTCTGCAAAGGGGTCTGACCCCCTTGAACTCCGTTTTCAGAATTGTTTTACATTTTAAGATTAACAAACAGGTTTTTAGAGGGGGAGTTAATGAATGAGTAAGAATTATAAACAACTCAAGGTCTGGCAGGGACTGGTAGTTTTGGTATCAGCTGCAGTTGTAATATTTATAGTTTCGCCTACGGTACTGTCACCCTTTGGCATTTATGGCTCATTATTGGCGGAATGGCTGATGCTTGCCGCCGCATTGGGGCTGGTTCTCGCGTTCAGGGGGAATCCGAGAGAACTGTTTCCATTCAGAAGACCGGCAGGCGCCGGTGTTTTTGGCACCTTTTTGATGTGGGTGGGAGCGTTTCTTATAGAAATGACACTTGTTCTGCTTGTGAGCATTTTCTTCATGGAAGAAATGCAAGGAGTGAATGCGGGCCTGAGTTCCCAGATGATGAATATACCTTTTCTGGCGGCAGTACTTATAGTAGCGGTCACACCGGCAGTCTGTGAGGAGATAATTTTTCGCGGTATTTTCTTCAAAAGCCTGAAGCCACACAAATATAAATGGGTAGCTATATTGATTAGCGGAGTTGTATTTGGCGCATTTCACGGAGACATTTTCCGGTTTATCCCGACTGCCATCGGCGGAGTTGTCATGGCCTGGATTATATTGGAAAGTGGAAATATGTTCTATAATTGTTTCTTTCATTTTATAAATAATCTTCTGCCTATTATCCTGCTCTTTGGAATGAAAGATGTTTATGCGCAGCTCGGGGTGTGGAACGAGATTGGGTACGAGTCTACATCGATCCCCATGATGAGCGCAGGGCTGTATATGATGATGTGTGCGGCGGCTCCGGCCTGCATGTACATCGGTAATTATCTGCTGCATAGTCGAACGCCGGGGTATCGGGATAAACTGTTTCCGAAAGGAAAACCAGGAATTGTAATAGGGCTGATTGTCATTTCTGCCGTATTATTCTTCTGTGGCGCGGGCCTTGCAGTGTATGGGTTTATTTCTTTACAGACGATATAAAAACCGGTTCCGTGAAAAAACACGGGAACCGGTTTTTATATTGTAAAACGATTCTGAATATGGTACTCAAAGGGGTCAGACCCCTTTGAAGATCTCGATACTCCTCTCCAGGATTCCCTTCATATGAGCGATAGCGATTCCATAGTTCGTGATAGGAATATTCTGATCCTGGGCGCATTTCAGGCGGTACTTCATTTCCCTCTCGTTGAGAGTACATCCTCCGCAGTGGATGATCAGTTTGTATTTTGACAGGTCTATGGGAAATTCAGTTCCGCTGGAAAATTCATAGTTAATTTTTTTACCTGTATGACTGGTAATCCACCGGGGCAGTTTTACTGTCCCGATATCTTCGCATTGGCGGTGGTGGGTACAGCCCTCTGATATCAGGATTGTATCTCCTTCTTCCAATGTATCAAGAGCCTTTGCCCCGTTTACAACTGTCTCAAGATTTCCTTTATAACGGGCAAAAAGGATGGAAAAGGAAGTCAGTGGTATATCCAAAGGCACCATAGCAGCTACTTTTTCGAACGCCTGGCTGTCAGTGATTACGAGTGCGGGGGGATGACCGAGCTTCTCCATCGTTTCTTCCAGTTCGGTTTCTCTTGTGACGATGGAAACGGCGCCGGATTCCAGAACGTCACGGATTGTCTGCTGCTGCGGCAGGATCAGCCGTCCTTTGGGGGCTGATTTATCGATCGGAACGACCAGAACCACAAAGTCGGATGGCTTAATCATGCCGTATACGATCCGGCGCTCATTCTCTACCGGCGCCTGCCGGGCAATCAGTTCCTTCAGTTCGTGGATATTCTCCCCGGTAACGGTACTTACTGCAATGACTTTGTCTGAGGGAACAGCAGGCATACATCCGGTAAAATCGGTATTGGAGCCAGGTGCCAGATCGGATTTGTTCAAAACAACCACATAAGGGATTTCTTTTTTCAAAATCCGATCGAGTATCCCGGCATCCACATCTGTCATGCCGGAAACGCTGTCAATGACGAGAACTGCGATGTCTGTCTTATTCAGGATCTGGTATGCCTTCTGAATTCTGAGCTCTCCCAGCTCCCCGGTATCGTCAAGCCCCGGTGTATCTATTATAACCACGGGGCCCAGCGGCAGCAGTTCCATCGCCTTGAGAACCGGGTCGGTGGTCGTGCCTTTGATGTCTGATACGATGGCAAGATTCTGACCGGTAATCGCGTTGATGATACTGGACTTCCCGGCATTTCTCCTGCCGAAGATGCCGATATGCACTCTGTCTGAAGAAGGTGCTGCATTTAAACTCATAAAAATACCCCCTGTAATTTAGTTTAGAAGCGGAAATCTCTTCTGTTATCCTGCTCAATCAGACGCAGATTATCAATTACAACTGCACGCGCCTTTTCGTTAGGCACATTCAACACTTCTTTATCGATCAGTTTATCTCCGAGAGCCTTTGTCTCAGGGGAAGCATAATCCATCAGATATTCTTTCAGAGTCATCAGAGCATTCGGATGGCAGCAGTTCTGAATCTGGCCGCTCTTGCAAAGAGACATGAAACGGTCGCCGGTACGCCCTTCCCGGTAACATGCGGTACAGAAACTCGGAATATAATCCATCTGCATCAGCCAGCGGACAACCTCGTCCAGCGTTCTTTTATCGCTGACATCAAACTGTTCGGATTTGGCATCGTCCGGCTCTGGTTCGCAGTAACCGCCCACGCTTGTGCGGGACCCTCCGCTGATCTGTGAAATACCCAGATGGAGCACTCTTTCACGGCATTTCTGGCTCTCTCTTGTGGAAATGATCATTCCTGTGTATGGGACTGCAATTCGAATACAGGCAACAATCTTGGCAAAGGTGTCGTCATCGATTCCGTTGTCAAAGGAATCTGCATCGATATCATCAGCATGGCGCAGGCGAGGGACACTGATCGTATGAGGTCCTACACCAAAAGCCGCTTCCAGATGTTCCGCGTGCATAAGAAGACCGGCAAACTCATAGCGGTATTTATCCAGTCCGAACAGCACACCAACGCCTACATCGTCGATGCCGCCCTCCATTGCGCGGTCCATAGCCTCCGTGTGATAATCATAGTCGTGCTTCGGCCCTGTTGGGTGAAGCTGCAGATAGCTCTCCTTGTGGTACGTCTCCTGGAACAAAATGTAAGTGCCGATGCCGGCCTCCTTCAGAAGGCGGTAGTTCTCTACAGTAGTAGCCGCTATATTGATGTTTACACGGCGGATAGCGCCGTTCTTATGCTTGATACTGTAAATCGTTTTGATAGATTCCAGATAATAATCCATCGTATTACGGACCGGATCCTCCCCCGCCTCGAGAGCCAGGCGTTTATGCCCCATATCCTGCAGCGCGATCACCTCTTTGCGGATCTCCTCCTGGGAAAGCTGCTTCCTGGCAATGTGCTTATTCTTGCTGTGATAAGGGCAGTATGTACATCCGTTGATACAGTAGTTGGACAGATAAAGAGGCGCAAACATCACAATGCGGTTGCCGTAAAAGTCTTTTTTAATCTGTTCCGCCAGTTTAAAAATTTCCTCATTTTTCTCCTCGATCTGACAGGCCAGCAGCACAGAGGCCTCACGGTGGGTAAGTCCCTTTCTTTTCTTTGCCTTCTCAATAAGAGAATCGATCAGGGCTTCATTACATTTGTTCTCGTTGGCATAAGCCAGTGTCTCCAGAATTTCTTCATGGTTAATAAAATCTTCGGCGTGTTTGGAATTTACATCATACATTTAGGTATCCTCCGTTTATGATTGTATAGATATATTTAATAGTAACAGGTTCAGGCGTCACTCGGGAGCAACAGCAGCGCTCAGACTACGCAACAGAGCCGCCGTGTTGAGTGAGTCGCCCCGGGAAACAGCAATTTGATAGCCGATCGACTCCATACGGCGTTCCAGGCATTTCCGGCATTCCGCTGCTTCATCCCCGGTGCAGATCTTATTGTCGTAGAGCAGGTAATCTCCCCGCACCTCAACGGGCGAAAGGTTGGGCATGACCACATTGGCGCCGGCCAAAATCCCTTTTTCCCTGCCGTCCGGAGCAATGGTTCCAAGGGCAGTAGTTGCGGGAAGCAGTACTTTCGGCAGCATCAGGCGTAGCAGACCCAGCATAAACAGCGTCAGTTCCAGCGTTCCGGCTGCGTATTCGGCAAAGGGTGTCTCATGGTGAGGAATAAAGGGACCGATTCCTACCATCTGCGGATCCAGCTCCTTAATAAAAAGCATATCGTCGGCCAGATTTTCCGGCGTCTGGAAGGGAGAACCAACCATAAAACCGGTACCTGTCTGATAGCCGATTTCTTTCAGATCCCAGAGACACTGCTGGCGGTGGGCTGCGGACAGGGATTGTGGATGCAGCCGCCGATAGTGGGCGGCATCAAAAGTCTCATGCCTGAGAAGATAGCGGTCCGCACCCGCATCAAAAAGAAGCTGATAACTCTCCCTGCTCCTCTCACCGAGAGATAGCGTAATGGCGCAATCCGGAAAATGCTGCCGTATATTATGCACGATATCCGCCATAATTTCATCGGTAAAGTATCCATCCTCCCCTCCCTGCAGTACAAAAGTACGAAAGCCAAGGCCATACCCCTTGTGGCAGCAGTCCAGTACAGCCTCCTTATCCAGCCGGTAACGGCGGGCGCTGCGGTTGCTCTTGCGGATGCCGCAGTAGTAGCAGTCATTTTTACAGTAATTCGTAAACTCAATCAGGCCGCGGATATACACATCGTGTCCATAGTATTTATGCCGGACTGTACGCGCACGTTCAAATAAATACTCTGCCAGTTCCGGCGTGCGGCCGCGGATAAGAGCCGTCCATTCTTCCCTGGAAAGCGCACCGGTCTGTTCCAGTTTATCAATCAAATGCTTCATAGAAAATTCTCCTTTTCATGGGCACTCCAAAACGGTACCCGGACTCTTTCATACCCAAAGGGCATCCCGTAATACATGCCCTGACGGGCGGGTCTGCTGCAAAGCAGCAGAATAAGGTATACCCAAAGGGCATCCCGTAATACATGCCCTGACGGGCGGGTCTGCTGCAAAGCAGCAGAATAAGGTATACCCAAAGGGCATCCCGTAATACATGCCCTGACGGGCGGGTCTGCTGCAAAGCAGCAGAATAAGGTATACCCAAAGGGCATCCCGTAACACATACCCTGACAGACGGGGCTGCCAGTTCCCTACTTCGTCTTGGCATAAATCGTTTTCGTGCTGACACCGGGCAGCATACCCAGCTTCCCGGAAAGAGCACTGATAACGTCATTCGGCGCGTCCATGGCAATACTGATAATGGAAATATTCTTTTCCCGATATGGAATGCCCATTCTGCCCACGATGTACTGCCCGTATTCACTGAGCAGATGGTTCAGCTCCTCCACCGAATCGGTACAGTCCAGAACGATTCCAATCAAAGCAATTCTCGTCTCCATAAAACCTCCTTATATCCTCAGAATATAGACAAGTGCAAAAAAATACCTGCACCAAAGGCGCAGGCGATAAAAAGGGGCAATCTTCCCCCTCTTAGAAACGAGAAAAAATCCCGTATCAATCATCTCTGTGCGCCTTCTTACTCAGGTGTAACCCTTTATAATCAGAACGAATTTTAATAAATTATAGCACAACAAATAAATATAAACAACATATTTTCTTTCTCTAGTACAGTATTGCACTAACAATTCATCAATAAGCACCTGCTGTACTAGCGTTTTTATTGACAAAACGAATGGCGTGTGATAAATTTAGACTATAGTACAAACATTAGTCCAAACTGCGCTTTTTGTAAGCACAGAATAAGGCGAGCGAGGGTTGGAATCATGAGTCTGATTACGAACATTCAGAAGTATTCGATCCATGACGGAGATGGGATACGTACGACGGTTTTTTTCAAAGGCTGTCATTTGAGGTGTGTCTGGTGCCACAACCCGGAGACACAGAGTTTTAAGAAGGAGCTGCTGTACGACAGTGAAAAATGTGTGGGCTGCGGAGGCTGCGCGGCTGCCTGTCCGAATGGGGCAATTGAAATGTCCGGACAAAAAGCCATTACCGACAGGGCGAAATGTACGGCCTGTGGGAAATGTACGGATTATTGCAACCGGAACCTTCGGGAGATAGCGGGAAAAGAATATACGGTCAATGAACTTGTGAAGGAGCTCAGGAAAGATGAGATGTTTTACGAGGAATCCGGCGGAGGGGTTACGCTTTCCGGCGGAGAAGTGATGGCGGCTGACATAGAATTTGTGGAAGCGCTTGTGAAAAAGCTGTATCACTTCGGTATCTCTGTCACAATCGATACATGCGGGCAGGCGCCGTATGAAAATTATAAACGGATTCTGCCATATACGGACACTTTTTTGTATGACATCAAGACATTGGATACGGAGCTGCATAAAAAGTATATGGGGTCCGGCAATGAGCTGATTCTGGAAAATTTGGAAAAGCTGAGCCGGGACGGGGCCAGAATCTATATTCGTATTCCGGTCATCAAAGAAGTGAACGGCAATGAGGAAGAGATGAAGGCGATGATCCGTTATCTTCAGGAGAAAAACATTCATGCAGCAAGAGTGAACCTGCTGCCATATCATAACACGGGCTCCGGTAAATACATGAAAGCGGGTATTTGCTACGAAGGGGCAGACATGCATGCACCCGACAGGGAAGAAATGAATCATTTTGTGGAATTATTCCGGAAAGCCGGATTCCAGGATGTAAAAATAGGAGGTTAAGTATGGAAGAAAGAGGAATGAATGCACGCATAAAGGCGCTTAGAAAGCTGAGCCTGGATACACCTGCGCATATTGATCTGGAGCGGGCGCTCAGTGAGACCGCTACCTACAAGAAATATGAGGGCGAATTGTCTGTGCCCGAGCTGCGCGGACAGGTATTAAAGGATTATTTTTCAACAAAGACGCTGTATATCGGTGAGGGCGAGCTGATTGTGGGGGAGAAAGGGGATTCCCCGCAGGCGGCGCCGACATTTCCGGAACTGTGCTGTCATACAGTGGAAGATATGCATGTCATGAACGACCGGGACCTGATTAATTTTAAGGTGAAGGAAACAGACTATAAAGTACAGGAAGAAGTTATGATTCCATACTGGGAAAAACGTTCTATGAGGAGCCGGATTCTCCGCCAGATGACACCGGAGTGGAAAGACGCCTATGAGGCCGGCATTTTTACGGAATTTATGGAGCAGAGGGGGCCGGGACATACGGTCGGCTCAGTAAAAATTTATGAAAAAGGTTTTGTGGATTACAAAGAAGATATTCAGAATGCGATCGACAAGCTGGATTTTATGAACGATACCGAAGCATTTGATAAGAAGAATGAACTGGAAGGCATGAAGCTGGCCTGCGATGCCATCATAATACTTGGGGAAAGATATGCTGCATATGCACGTGAACTGGCGGCAAAGGAGGAAGATGCAGGCCGCAGAGAAGAGCTTCTTCAGATTGCAGCCAACTGTGATGTAGTTCCCGCTCACAAGCCGGAGACTTACTGGCAGGCAATCCAAATGTACTGGTTTGTGCATCTTGGCGTGACGAGTGAACTGAATCCCTGGGATGCCTACAGCCCGGGACGCCTGGATCAGCATCTGAATCCGTTCTACGAAAAGGATGTGGAGTCCGGCATTCTGGATGATGACAGAGCGCTGGAACTTTTGGAGTGTCTCTGGGTTAAATTCAACAACCAGCCAGCGCCTCCAAAAGTTGGTATTACACTGAAGGAGAGCAGCACTTATACGGATTTTGCAAATCTGAATACGGGCGGTATTACACCGAACGGAGAAAATGGTGTGAATAATGTCAGCTATCTGATTCTGGACTGTATGGATGAGATGAAGCTGCTGCAGCCAAGTTCCAATGTACAGATCAGCAGAAAAACGCCTCAGAAGTTTCTGAAGCGTGCCTGCGAGATTTCCAGAAAAGGCTGGGGACAGCCCGCATTTTATAATACTGAAGCTATCGTTCAGGAGCTTCTCAACGCAGGAAAATCGCTGGAGGATGCAAGACGCGGGGGAACCAGCGGCTGTGTGGAAACGGGGGCTTTTGGAAATGAAGCTTATATTCTGACCGGATATTTTAACATACCGAAGGTGTTCGAGCTGACATTGAATAATGGGTTTGACAAGATGACCGGTAAGCAGCTGGGATTAAAGCTGGGCAATGCGGCAGATTTTGCTTCTTATGACGAGTTATTTGATGCATTTAAGAAACAGATGAAGTATTTTATTGATATCAAGATCAAGGGAAGTAATGTGATCGAAAAGATTTACGCCGAATATATGCCCGTGCCGTTTCTTTCAATTATTACGAACGACTGTATTTCCAAGGGAAGAGATTATAACGGCGGTGGTGCAAGGTACAATACGAAGTACCTGCAGGGCGTAGGTATCGGTACGATTACAGACTGTCTTTCCGCTGTGAAATATCATGTTTACGACAAAAAAACATTTACCATGGAAGAATTGATGCAGGCGTTGGATGATAACTTCGAGGGGCATGACCGAATTGCGAATCTGGTGCGCAATAAGACCCCGAAATACGGGAATGACGATGACTATGCAGATGATATTATGCGCTCTGTGTTTGAATATTACAGGAGCCAGGTAACGGGGCGTCCGAATATGCTGGGGGGGACGTACAGGATTAATATGCTGCCGACGACCTGCCATGTGTATTTCGGTGATGTGATGATGGCGAGTGCAAACGGGCGTCTGGCGCACAAACCGGTATCCGAAGGAATTTCTCCGGAGAAGGGGGCGGATACCAACGGACCGACAGCTGTCGTGAAGTCCTGCGCGAAGATGGACCACCTGCAGACAGGAGGGACACTGCTGAACCAGAAGTTCACACCAAGCGTGGTGTCGGGAGACGAGGGTCTGGAGCAGATGGCAAATCTGGTGCGCACGTATTTCAACATGGATGGACACCACATCCAGTTCAATGTAATTGACAGAGAAACCCTGATCCAGGCACAGAAGCATCCCGATGATTACAAGGACCTGATTGTGCGTGTGGCAGGCTACAGCGACCATTTCAGAAATCTGAGCAAAGCGCTGCAGGATGAGATTATTGAAAGGACGGAACAGAATTTTCACTGATAATTCGTCTGATGACAGGTTTCACTTTTGAGGATTAAGTGGTAAGATATAAGAAAAATATAAGATCCTTGGAGGTAGAAGATGAGAACAATCAAAGCACAGAAACTGACAGCGGAAGCATTTTCAAAGTATGGGGAGTTTTATAACCTGGTGGAGCCGGAGGGGAACGCTCTTGGAGCATTCTATAATGACAAAGTAGCGCTTCCTGTTTCCGGAAGGGTTCCGGTCACCTTCTCATCTCTTGTCATGGAAAAAGCAGACAAGATGATCATTAATTCTGCAGAATATCATAATTATACAGGGGAAGGGATCCTTCCGCTGGACGGAGATGTTGTGATTCATGCAGCGCCTCCGACAAAAGACCCGGTACCGCAGCTGACAGAAGCCTTTGTTGTGCCGAAGGGAACCGTGGTGAAGCTGAATACGGGCGTATGGCACCTCGCGCCGATGCCGGTGGAAGAAGATGTGGTACATGTACTGATTGTTCTGCCGGAAAGGGTTTATGCGAATGACTGCTTCGTGGTGGATTATCCGGAGGAAGACTGGATTGAGATCGAACTGTAGAATACAGCAGGCAGCCATGAATAAAAGAGAGACTGTCTGGTTTTCCGGCGCAGTCTCTTTTCCGGCTGTAAAGGGGCCTGACCTTTGTAACAGATAAGAGGAAAGTAAAAAGGTGGGAATATGTCAGAAATTAGAAAGCGCATCGTATTTTATGGCCGTGTCCAGGGCGTAGGGTTCCGTTACACCGCCAAATATCTTGCACAGTCACTGCAGCTGACCGGATGGGTGAAAAATGAATGGGACGGCACGGTAACCATGGAAATCCAGGGGCGGGAGCCAATGATAAACAAATTGCTGGTGGGGTTGAACCAGGGACATTTTATAACAATAGAATGGATGGATACGGAAGAAATTCCTCTGGAGAAAGAAAGCAGTTTCACCGTGCGGTAAAAGTGAAGGGGTCTGACCCCTTTGCCCCTGATTGACAAAAAATAAACAAGGAGGACGATTATGAAATTAGGATTTATTGGAACAGGCAACATGGCAGGCGCTATTATGGGTGGCATTATTAAAGAGGGGATTTTCAGTGCAGAAGAGATCATCGGTTCGGATGTGTTTGAACCGGGGAGAGAAAAGGCCAGATCTTTATATGGAATTAACGTAACAGCAGATAACAAGGAAGTTGTTGAGAAGTCAGAGGTGGTTGTTCTTTCTGTAAAACCGCAGTTCTATGCATCAGCAATTGAGGAAATCAAAGATTTTGTCAGAGATGACCAGATCATCATTACGATTGCGCCTGGAAAAACACTGGCCTGGCTGGAGGAACAGTTTGGCAAAAAGGTGAAAATAGTCCGTACAATGCCGAACACACCGGCAATGGTAGGAGAGGGGATGACGGCTGCCTGTCCGAATGAGTATGTGACAGAAGAGGAACTGAAGCATACAGTCAGTATCCTGAGTGCGTTTGGAAAAGTGGAAGTAGTACCGGAAAGACTGATGGATGTTGTTGTTTCAACAAGCGGAAGTTCACCGGCCTATGTCTTCATGTTTATTGAAGCAATGGCAGATGCAGCAGTTGCCGATGGCATGCCGAGGGCACAGGCATATAAGTTCGCTGCACAGGCCGTATACGGCAGCGCCAAGATGGTCCTGGAGACGGGAAAACATCCTGGAGAACTTAAAGATATGGTGTGCTCTCCTGCAGGAACTACGATAGAAGCAGTCAGAGTCTTGGAAAGGAATGGATTCAGAAGCGCGGTAATAGAGGCAATGAAAGCCTGCGCTGAGATATCTAAAAATATGTGATTTTTTTACTAACAATCAGCAGCGGATGGGGACGCTCCATAAAGGGATAGCCGAAAACCTCCCGGAGAACATCCATGTCCTTTCAAAACGCGGCCGCGGGCCTTAGAAATTCTAGGCGGGAAACAGCCCTGAAAATGGAGCACCACTGACACATCACGAGAAATCCCGATGATTTCTCGCGCTGGGTCAGCTGATTTTTGGATTCGGAATCCAAAAATCTCTCCATTTTCAGGGCTGTTTCCCACCAAGAATTTCTAAGGTTCGCTTTGAGCGTTTTTGAAAGGACATGGATGTTCTCCGGGAGGCTTTCAGCTATCCCTTTATGGAGCTGGTGCATCCGACCGGCAGGAAAAAGCTCGTTTCTAAGGAGGGGCCTCAAGCGGGGGCAGCGTATGGCATTGAATTGGCGGGACTTTTATGTCCCCAGTAGGTGTACATAAGCAAAGGGATACGGTTCCAGTATCAAAATAATTCAATACACATCTTGAAGATGAAAAGACACGCATAGCCAATCCACATACGCTGCCCTGGTCCGGGATCCCACCCGGTTGGCGGGTTTTCCTGCCGATTGGATGAGCCAGCTTTGAGGTTTTCTTTCCACTCATTGAATTTTGTGTTAAAATAGTTATTAAGAATTCTATCAAAGAAGGGCTGGAGATTATGGCGAAATCTAAAGAAAATAAGGGTGTGAAAGCAAGGCTTGTATCCGCTGCATGGCAGCTGTTCCACGATAAGGGATATGACCATACAACGGTAGACGATATCATTGAGCTTTCGGGTACTTCCAAAGGCTCGTTTTATTACTATTTTGACACAAAGGATGAATTGCTCAGTACTTTATCTACAGTGCTGGATGATTTTTACGAAGAGCTTTCTGCGGAAATAGATCCGGAAATGAATAATTACGATAAGCTTTTGTACCTGAATTACAGAGCACATTCTATGATCGAGGAGAAGATCAATATAGATCTGCTGGCGTCTTTGTATTCCACTCAGCTGACCGCTAAGGGACAGAGACACCTTCTGGACAGGAACAGAGTTTATTACCGGTTGATCACAGGTATCGTGGAGGAGGGCCAGAAAAAAGGGGAGATCCGCCAGGATAAGTCTATCAATGAGATTACCAAGTATTACTCTCTGTGTGAGCGTGCGCTGATTTCAGACTGGTGTCTGAGCAGGGGGGACTATTCACTGGGAGAATACAGCCGGGAATATATGCCGGTCATGATGGGATATTTTAAAATTTGAGGAGTAAGCAGATGAATATTCAGGGTTTGCAAAAACTGACACTTTTGGATTATCCGGAGAAAGTGGCGTGTACGATTTTTACCGCAGGGTGTAACTTCCGGTGTCCTTTTTGCCATAACGCTTCTCTGGTAACGCATGTAGATGTGAATCTTAACATACCAGAGGAAGAAGTATTTTTTTTTCTTAAGAAACGCCGGGGGGTTCTGGACGGCGTATGTATCACGGGCGGGGAGCCATTGTTACAGCCGGATATAGAGGACTTTATAAAAGAGGTAAAGGATCTGGGCTACGCGGTAAAACTGGATACTAACGGAAGCAGTGCCGCCCGTCTGAAGCGGCTTGTGGATCAGCGTCTGGTCGATTATGTGGCGATGGATATAAAAAATGCTCCGAATAAATATGGTATGACCATCGGGATCGAAGGCTATCACTTGGAGGATATTCTGCAGAGCGTGGATTTCCTGATGTCGGGTGCGGTGCCCTGCGAATTTCGTACCACGGTAGTAAGGGAATTTCATAAAAGAGAGGACTTTGCGGCTATTGGACGCTGGCTCCGGGGAGCTGAAAGATATTATCTGCAGGGATTTGTGGATTCAGGGGATTTAATCAGGCCGGGGCTGCGCGCCTATACAAAAGAGATTATGGAACAGGCGCTGGAGATTGTAAAAAGAAATATTCCCAATGCTGAACTCAGAGGGGTTGAGTGATATTTATTCCCTCAGGCAGACTGCATGGGATGATGAAACAGCGAGGGACGGACTGTTACAGCGTTAAAGGTCAGATCCTTACATAGGAAACTGTAACTATATCTAGTTGGAAACAAAAAAGTTGCATACTAGATATTGTTGTTCTTTGTTGACAAGTGAAATATATGGTGATAGAATATTTTCAGATGCCCAACTGTATCCGGTTGGGCAAAAATTATCTGACTTTGATTAGAGAAAGGGGCGACCGTACAATATGTATCAGGTTACAAAAAGAGATGGGAAGGTAGCTGACTTCAATCTTGCCAAGATAGGGGAGGCAATCAGGAAGGCATTCGAAGCCCAGGAAAAGCAATACAATCAGGACATAATCGATCTGCTGGCGCTGAAGGTTACGGCAGATTTTGAACCAAAGATTAAAAAAGGCCTGGTATCCGTGGAGGATATTCAGGACAGTGTGGAGTCCGTGCTGATAAAGGCAGGATATGCAGATGTTGCAAAAGGTTACATTTTATACAGAAAACAGAGGGAGAAGATTCGGAATCTGAATTCAACCCTGCTGGATTACAAAGAAATTGTGGACAGTTATGTGAAGATTACCGACTGGCGTGTAAAAGAGAATTCTACAGTGACCTATTCTGTCGGCGGTCTGATTCTCAGCAACTCCGGCGCGATCACAGCGAATTACTGGCTGTCTGAGATTTATGACGAGGAAGTGGGGAGAGCGCACAAGAATGCGGATATTCACATTCATGATTTGTCCATGCTTACCGGTTACTGTGCAGGATGGTCCCTGAAACAGCTGATCCAGGATGGCCTGGGCGGCATAACGGGCAGGATCACGTCGGCTCCGGCCAAGCATCTGAGCGTACTCTGCAACCAGATGGTCAACTTCTTGGGAATCATGCAGAATGAATGGGCAGGCGCGCAGGCATTTTCATCCTTTGACACCTATCTGGCGCCCTTTGTCAAGAAAGACAATCTGACATATCCGGAAGTAAAGAAATGTATCGAATCCTTTATATACGGCGTAAATATACCGTCACGCTGGGGGACCCAGGCTCCGTTCTCCAATATTACACTGGACTGGACAGTACCGGGGGATTTGGCGAACCTTCCGGCTATAGTAGGAGGCGTTCAGCAGGATTTCACCTATGGGGACTGTAAAGCAGAGATGGATATGATCAATAAGGCATTTATCGAAACGATGATCGAAGGGGATGCCGAGGGCAGAGGATTCCAGTATCCGATCCCTACGTATTCCATTACAAATGATTTTGACTGGTCTGATACAGAGAATAACCGTCTCCTTTTTGAAATGACAGCGAAGTACGGAACTCCTTATTTTTCAAATTATATAAACAGCGATATGGAACCAAGCGACGTCAGAAGTATGTGCTGCCGTCTGCGCCTGGATCTGCGTGAACTGCGCAAGAAATCCGGCGGTTTCTTCGGAAGCGGAGAGAGTACGGGTTCTATTGGCGTAGTTACGATCAACATGCCGCGTATCGCATATCTGGCAGAGGATGAGGCCGGATTCTATAAACACCTGGATAAGATGATGGATATTGCAGCAAGTTCCCTCCATACAAAGCGTGTTGTTATATCAAAGCTCATGGAGGAAGGACTGTATCCTTACACAAAGAGATATCTTGGTTCTTTTGAGAATCATTTCTCCACAATCGGGCTGATCGGCATGAATGAGGCCGGCCTGAATGCAAAATGGATCCGAAAAGACATGACAAGCGCAGAGACCCAGCAGTTTACCAAAGATGTACTGAACCATATGAGGGAAAGACTTTCTGATTATCAGGAAATGTACGGAGAGCTGTTTAACCTGGAGGCAACTCCGGCAGAGTCAACCACCTACCGTCTGGCAAAACATGATGTAGAACAGTTTCCGGATATCATTACTGCTGCTGAAGGAGATGGAACACCATATTATACAAACAGTTCGCATTTGCCGGTTGGCTATACCGAAGACGTATTTGAAGCACTTGATATTCAGGATGAGCTTCAGACACTTTATACGTCAGGGACTGTATTCCATACCTTCCTCGGAGAAAAACTTCCGGGTTGGAAAGCAGCGGCATCATTGGTTAAGAAGATCGCAGAGAACTACAAAATGCCATATTATACAATGTCACCGACCTACTCCATCTGTAAGAACCATGGATATATTTCCGGAGAACAATACAAATGCCCGCACTGCGGAGAGGAAACGGAAGTATACAGCCGTATTACGGGGTACTACCGTCCTGTAAAGAACTGGAACGATGGTAAGACACAGGAATTCAAGGATCGCAAGGTATATGATATCAGCAATTCCAAGATGAGCATACGGACACATGAGGCACAGAAGGCGGCAGAAGAAGTGGCTGTACCGGCGGGAGAAATGAAAACGCTCCTCTTTACAACCAAGACCTGTCCGAACTGTAAGATTGCAACCAGTTCTCTGGAAAAAGCAAATATAGCCTATGAGATAGTAGATGCAGAAGAAAATGAAGAACTTGTGAAGAAATACGGTGTAATGCAGGCTCCCACATTGGTTGTAGTCGGTGAGGATGGCGTGCAGAAAATGGCAAATGCTTCGAATATAAAAGCGTATGCTGAGACACACTAGTACATCATATAATAATTAACTGCAACATAAGCCGACCTAAATTTCCGATAGCAATGTTCCCCAAGCCTCAGCGTAGCCCACTACGCCTGCGTTTGTGGAGCAGCACTCTCGAAAGTTTGTCTCAGCTTATGAGTCAGTTACTTATTTTACGGTATACTAGAGTATAACAGATAAACGGCAGTGGCGGGCGGAGAGGAATCGGTATCCCCCACTGAAATGAGCTTAATCTACACATCTTTATAGGATGTAGTCGTACTCTGTGAAATTACCGGGCGTGTTATTGAAACAACAAGGAGGGTTGATTATGTATGATATCGGAATTATCGGCGGAGGTACGGCTGGCATGACTGCGGCAATATATGGACAGAGAGCCGGGAAACGTACATTAATTATTGAAAGTATGAATTTCGGAGGGCAGATTACTTCTTCCCACAATGTAGAGAATTACCCCGGGATTGCCAGTGTAAGCGGAAGCGAATTTTCTATGAATCTGCTGGATCAGGCGATGAAGTTGGGAACAGAGACCGTGATGGAACAGGTTACGGGTATCCGGGATGAGGACGGCTTAAAGATCATAGAGACTGCAGGAAAAGAATACCCGTGCAGAACCGTGATTATCGCCACAGGAGTTACGCACCGGCACTTAGGGCTGGAAAAAGAGATCCAGCTCACCGGCGCAGGCATATCTTACTGTGCTACCTGTGACGGAGCATTTTTCAAAGGCCGTGATGTTGCGGTCATTGGAGGCGGAAATACGGCGCTTCAGGATGCGGAATTTCTTTCCAACTACTGTAAAAAGGTATATCTGGTACACAGAAGAGACGAATTCCGCGGTGACAGCAGCCTGGTAGACGCACTGAAGGCAAGAGATAACGTAGAATTTGTGCTTAGTGCCACAGTGAAAGATATCATAGGCGAAACCATGGTAGAGGGTCTGACCCTGAACAATAAAAAGACCGGAGAAGATTTCAACATAGAAGTCGCCGGAGTATTTGTGGCAATCGGACAGATCCCCCAGAACCAGGTTTTTGCCGAATTTGTAAAACTGGATGCAGATGGATTCATACTGGCGTCTGAGGACTGCATGACCTCCCGTCCAGGTGTGTTCGCAGCAGGAGACTGCCGTACAAAAGAAGTGCGCCAGCTCACAACAGCAGCGGCAGATGGGGCGGTAGCGGCTTTAGCGGCTTGTAAGTATTTGGTTTGATGGTCTGTCCGCCTGCCTTGGATGTTGTATGCGGCGCAGGATGGGATGTCTTCCGGTGTTTTTGGATACCGGCCGTTTAGCCTGGTTTCCCTAGGGATAAAATAGAAAAATCTGATGGAACCAGCGACATGCGGCCCCAAATCCGATGATTTGGGGCCTTAGTCGCTTCAGACTTTGCTTGGTAAAGCAAAGTCTGTCCATCAGATTTTTCTATTTTATCCCAAGGGAAACGCACGGCACACTCTGAGGCATCCAAAAACACCGGAAGACATCCCATCCCGCCCCGCATACAACATCCAAGACAGGCTGGGTGCATCCTGGCGGTAGAAGCCGTTGGCAAGAAAGGTTCCGTGCAGCAATTAAATATACACCGCACACCGTTACAGGAAGCTCCTTCTTATTTGGAATATTTATCTGCCGATTGGTTGAACCGCGCCCCCATACAGCGCCCCCTTAGCCAATCCCTATATACCTTCCCTCAATCCAAATAAAGCTTCATCCCCATCCAGGATTTCATGTGGTTTAGCATGGTTTCGTCTGGTTCTATGATGATGCATGTGTTTTTCTGGTTCAGCTGGATCATGATGGAGTAAGCTTTTGCGTTGGCATCCTGTGAGGAAAAATCAAGGGTCTTTTCCGGGTTCTGGGAGTTCAAACGCGGTGAACCCTTTGGCGCTATAATTTCGGCCTGCTGGATGTCAAATGTGAGCAGTTTTTTTCTCTTGGATTTGCTGTAGATGGCATCTACTTCCATATCATGGTTCAGCAGTGTGTATTCGTATTCCACGCTTAGCTTAGGGAAGACAAAATAGTATGCCAGGAAAGCGAGTACGACTGTGATGATTACCCCCAGAAAACCGATGAACATCATGGAAAACACGAGGATCAGGGCGAGGGCCGCGATGATGAGGATACGGATTATGGTATCCAGCGGTCGGGATTTGCGGGCTACAAGTTGTTCGTAAAAAGCGTCATTCATATCAGGAGTTCCTTTCTGTTTGTAAATAGTTAATGACCATGGTGGCAATTTTGAAGGTCATGGCATCCTCGAATCTGCGGATGTCCAGGCCTGTCCTTTTTTCAATCTGTTCCAGCCGGTAGATGAGGGTGTTTCTGTGCATATGCAGCTGTCTGGATGTCTCGGCTATGTTCAGGTTATTTTGGAAAAACTTGTTGATAGTGGATGTTGTCTCCTCATCAAATGCGTCCGGAATATCGCTTCCAAAAATCTCTTTCAGAAAATTTTCACACAAGCTTACCGGCAGCTGGTAGATCAGTCTTCCAATACCCAGCTGATCGTGCGGAAATACGGTCTGCTCGGAATAAAACAACTTACCGACACGCAGCGCCAGGCTGGTTTCCTTAAAAGCGCCGGGCAGTTCCATGAGCGTGCTGATACATCCACTGTAGGCAACCTGCACGTGTGTCAGCGCCTCCATGTTCAGTGTGTCGACGATCATGTGTGCAATCCGGCTGATGTCGCCATCGGTGTCCGAGGACTTCCTTGGGCGTAGTATCACAAGGTTCTTTTCACCCATGGAAACAAGGTTAGTTTTGGCCTGTGAAGGAAACAAATTCTTAAGAATCTCTATGACAGTGTCATCCAGGGTATTTTTGGTTTCCACCAGAAATAAAGTCCTCTGAGATTCCGGATCGATGTGGAGACGGACGGCCCGCTCGTAGATGTCATACGCCGGAATGCTATCCGTCATCAGGCTTTGCAGGAAATGGTTCTTGTTGTACTTTTCCCTGTATGCCTGGGTGAGACAGCGGACTTGCGTCAGCGCATTTTCAAGCTCTTCCGGCGTGTCTGCGCGGACTTCGAGCGTCATGCCGGTTATTCTTTTCAGTTCGGACAAAGCTTTTACAAGCTCTGGTGTGTTCTCCATAATCATCCCTCGTATAGATAGAATTGAAGAGGCTGCACTTTTATAGTACAGCCCCTCTCTTAATTATTATAATATTATTCTAAAGCATTAGTTGGAAATCGTCAACTCTGTATCTTTATCGAATACGTGAATCTTTTCCATATCCAGTGCAAATACAGCATCATCACCGTTTCTCAGTGTTGTGCGCGGATTAACGCGGGCTGTCATCTGAGTGCCTTCTACGTCAAAATACAGATATACTTCTGCGCCGAGCAGCTCGTATACTTTAATTTTGGATTTGATTACGCTGTCAGGTGAGCTTGCGATAAATGCCTCTGAGTCATGTACGTCCTCCGGACGGATGCCGAGAACTACTGTCTTACCATTATAACCGCCATCGATCAGAGCTTTTTTCTTGGAAGCAGGTACCTTGAGCACATGCTCGCCAACGGTCAGTGTAACATCACTGCCTGCAACATTTACAACTGCATCCATAAAGTTCATCTGCGGAGAACCGATAAATCCGGCAACAAACAGGTTGCAAGGTGTATTGTAAAGATTCTGAGGTGTATCTACCTGCTGAACAACGCCGTCTTTCATAACAACGATTCTGGTTCCCAGTGTCATAGCCTCTGTCTGGTCATGTGTTACGTAGATGATTGTAGCTTTCAGATTTTCATGAAGCTTGGAAATCTCGATACGCATCTGAACTCTCAGTTTAGCATCCAGGTTGGAGAGCGGCTCATCCATCAGGAATACCTTAGGATTACGAACGATAGCACGTCCCATGGCAACACGCTGTCTCTGGCCGCCTGACAGAGCCTTTGGCTTACGGTCGAGTAATTTTTCCAGGTCAAGGATTCTGGCAGCCTCACGAACTTTCTTGTCAATCTCGTCTTTCGGCATCTTACGAAGCTTCAGACCGAACGCCATGTTATCGTATACAGTCATATGCGGATACAGAGCGTAGTTCTGGAATACCATCGCGATATCGCGGTCTTTAGGCTCAACGTCATTCATAACTTTTCCGTCGATTTCCAGAGTACCTCCTGAAATATCTTCCAGACCTGCGATCATACGAAGTGTTGTAGACTTTCCGCATCCTGATGGTCCTACGAAGATGATAAATTCTCTATCATCAATCTCAAGGTTGAAATCTTTTACTGCCTGAAATCCATTTGGATATACTTTCTGAATTCCCTTTAATGATAAACTTGCCATTTGTATAGCCTCCTTAAAATATTGTTTCGTTGTATTTTAGATTAAAACAGCATTGCCTTGCTTTCTGAATTCAGTATAATAAAGAAACCCCGAATGGACAATATCACGAGTAACCAAAAAAATTTAAAAAATGTGTACATTTCGACCATAGGCATTAAATCCGGTCCAGCTGTTCCTTTATTTCAGGGATGGAAAGCCCCTGCAGGCGCAAGTCCCGGATGCGTTCGATCTGTCTAACTGCATTTTCGCGGGGAAAGCGGCGGGTCAGGTTCTCCTCAGCCTGCTCGAAGGGCAGCATGCCTTCCTCGGTATAATACTTCAGGGTGCTGTAACGCGCACCGGTGATACGGACGAGTTCACCGATGGAGACGTATTCAGATGCAAGTATAGTTTCCATAGAACGTTGTCTTGACATTAGAATCTCTCCTTACTTTTCTTAATGTACGGGCTGCTACATGACATAACGACGCAGACGGACGCCCTGAACGGGGGCCTTAACCACGATCTGTGTGGGAATGCACTCATAATGGAAATTATCCACTTTCAGGAGCGGCACGGTGCCGGCGCGCAGGACATGCACCTCGTGCCCCTTCTCTTCCAGCCGGCGGATGACACATTCCAGCCGCTTATCATTGCCCGAGAACCAGGCGTCTGCCTCAATGAAGATGGACTGGGAGCGCTCGAAAAACGGGCAGGCGAACAGAAGTCCGGTTCCAAAGGGCGTTGTAAAAATATCCTCCTTTTTCTTCAGAAACTTTTGGCTGAAGGCTTCAAACGCGTGACGGGTCTGGATGGGGAATAATTGCTTTGCCAAGGGCGACTCCAGATACAGCTGGTTGATCCGTGTGGCAAGGTAACCCTGCTCCGCGCGGGTAAAGAGATCATAAAAGCATCCGCTTTCGCGCAGCAGCCAAAACAGGCAGATGACATCGTCGGTAACATTACCGTCTTCCATAAGTTCCGCGCGCATGCCCTCCGTTTGTCGTGTGTATTCCTCCACATTGCTGCAGTATTCAAAAATATTAACTCCGGCAGTTACATAAAATAAATCACAGGCCAGAAGATTAGGAATTTCGGTCAGCAGATTCTTTTCAGCCAGTATAGCCTTGATCTCTTTTTCAGTCTGTTTGAGTGTACGGGAAGAACCATCTGCAGCAGATTTTAATTCCTGTTCCAGAGCATCCTGGTCCGGCCAGACAGCATCCAAATACTTTTCTAAAATCTCCGCTGCTGCGATAGAGCGCAGGGCGGCTTTTTTAGCTGTCGTCATATGCAGACTGTCCTGTGCGTTAAGAGCAATAAGGGCAAAACGTTCTTGTAAAGTTAATTCTGACATAAGAACCCTCCTTTTTTATCGTGTATTAAGTTACTACTTATTACTTACTACTTACGATTTAAATATACAACAAAAACAGTGAAAATGCAAGAAAAAGTTCAAAGGGGTCAGACCCCTTTGAAGCCGGTGCGGTTTATGCTATACTATATTTTGTTTGATAACATAGTCGGTGGTGCGATCTAATAGATCGAGAAAGATATAAGGAAAGGCGGAAATGGGGATGGAAAGCCGGAGGAATGGTCTTGCATCGATACATATTGCAGTGCTTTTATTCGGCCTGGCAGGTCTTTTTGCGAAGTGGGTGGATCTGCCGGCAGTGATTATCGTACTGGGGAGGGTCATATTCTCCTCTTTGTTTTTGTGGTTTTTGCTGAAGATAAAAAAGGAACGTCTGCGTCTCTTATCGGGCAGGGATTACCTGCTGATGATTACGGCGGGGATTGTATTGGCTGTACACTGGACCACTTTTATGCAGTCCATACAGACATCTACGGTAGCCATTGGGACACTGACATTCTCTACGTTTCCGTTATTCGTAACGTTTTTGGAACCGGTTCTTTTTCGGGAAAAGATACGGCTTTCCAGTGTGGTTTCTGCAGTTATTATGCTGTGCGGGGTTTTGTTTATCGTACCGGAATTCCAGCTGGGAAATACCATGACGCAGGGCGTAGTCTGGGGGATGACCGGCAGTTTGTCCTATGCGGTATTATCGTTAATGAACCGGAAGTTCATGGAGAAATATACGAGCAGCCTTACGGCATTCTATGAACAGGCCACGGCAGGCATCGTATTGCTTCCTTCCGTCTTTTTGCTGAAACCCGAGGTTAATGGGAAAGATATTCTGGTGCTTCTTCTGCTGGGAGTAGTATTCACGGCCGTGGCACATACTATGTATATTGACGGACTGGGAACGGTGAAAGTGCAGACGGCAGGTATTATATCCGGTCTGGAATCGGTCTACGGCATATTGGCGGCATTTTTGTTTCTGGGAGAAAAGCCGGGGATAAAAGAGCTTGCCGGCGGTGTGATCATACTTGGCGTGGTATTTTATTCTACGTTTGCATCAGCCGGGCGCCGGACAAAGTAACGGCAGAACAACATGAGCTTGACGGCAGAGCACTTTGGAGGTAAGGATGAAGAAATTATTAGACTATTTTATGATAGACGGCGAGGTAGGAGGGGACCAGGACTGGTTCACCAATGTGGTGATGCATGTTGGCGGCTGCGCGGCGGCAACTGCCTGCGACAGCTGCATTTATTTTGCAATGTATCAGGGGAAAAAACACTTATATCCGTTTGACGTGGAAAATCTGACCAAAGAGGAGTACATTCAGTTTTCCATGAAAATGAAACCATACATCAGGCCGCGGGTGGGCGGCGTTAAAAAGCTATCCATGTTTATAGAAGGGTTTGAAAAATATCTGCGGGACTGCGGTGATACAAGGCTTAAGATGTCGGGCTTTGACGGCGGTCATACCTTTACGGAAGCAGCAGATTTTATAAAAGGGCAGATTGACGCCGGATTCCCTGTGCCGTATCTGATGCTGAAGCACAAAGACCCAAGATACAAAGACTTTGTATGGCACTGGTTTTTGTGCTTTGGATACGAAGAGAAAGAAGGGGACCTGCTTATCACGGTGGCCACATATGGGGAGGCCAGCACATTTTCGCTGAAGGATCTGTGGGATACGGGATATGAGGAAAAGGGCGGCCTCATCAGATATATGGAATAGTATACCTATGGCTGATTGACGAATGCACTGTAATCCGATACAATAAAGATAATTATTTTTTATAGAAAAGAGGAGTTTATATTATGGAAAATCCAATCGTAACATTTGAAATGGAAAACGGGGACATTATGAAGGCAAAATTATATCCAAACATCGCCCCAAATACGGTGAATAACTTTATATCTCTTGTGAAAAAAGGGTTTTATGACGGCCTGACTTTCCACCGTGTCATCAGCGGATTTATGATTCAGGGAGGATGCCCGGACGGGACAGGCATGGGCGGCCCGGGATATAGAATCAAAGGAGAATTCACACAGAACGGCTTTCTGAATGACCTGCCGCATTCACCGGGAGTTCTCTCCATGGCACGTGCCCAGCATCCAGATTCAGCAGGGTCCCAGTTCTTTATCATGCACAGGAGTTCCCCATTTTTGGACGGAGCATACGCTGCATTCGGAGAACTGACGGAGGGAATGGATGTTGTGGAAAAGATCGCAGAGACAGCTACAGATTACAGTGATAAGCCTCTGGAAGCACAGGTTATGAAGAAAGTAACGGTAGAGACCTTTGGAGTTGAGTACGAAGAACCGGAAAGAGCGTAGAGAAATATGCAAACAAAACCACAGAAGGCGAATCAGCTGCAGAATCCGGCGGTGATCTGCATCCTTGCGTTAATTTGCTGCGCGCTATGGGGGAGCGCTTTTCCCTGTATCAAGGTGGGGTATGAGTGGTTTGGAATAGAAGGAACCGGGAGCCAGATCTTATTTGCTGGCTACCGGTTCTTCCTCTCTGGAGTGCTCACATTTGTGATAGGATGTATCCTGGAGAAACGGCTCCTGACGATGAAAAAGTCATCAATCCCGTGTATCTTGCGACAGGGAATCTTGCAGACAACCGTACAGTATTTCTTTTTTTATGTGGGACTTGCGCATACGACCGGCACGAAAGGTTCTATTATCAATGCGTCCAATGCGTTTGTATCAATCGCAGCGGCACATTTTATACTACAAGATGAAAAGATGACGTGGAAAAAAGGGGCAGGCTGTGCTCTCGGACTTGCAGGAGTCATCGTGATCAACCTGTCGCCCGGCGCCTGGGGGGATGGATTTTCTCTGATGGGCGAGGGCATGGTATTTATCTGTACCGTTGCTTATGGAATCAGTACGGTTATATTGAAAACAATATCGGACAGAGAAAGTCCAATGACAATTACTGCTTATCAGATCTTGTTCGGGAGCGTTCTTCTTATTATAATAGGGTTCGCCCTTGGCGGTCATGTAAATGGCTTTACTGTGAAATCCACAGTGCTTCTGGTCTATATGGCGCTTATTTCCACGGCTGCATTCAGCCTTTGGACTCTGCTGCTTAAATATAACCCGGTGGGCAAAGTGGCCATATACGGTTTTTCCATCCCGGTATTCGGGGTGGCTTTGTCCGGTATCTTCCTTGGAGAGCGGATTGTAACGGTTAAAAACCTTTCCGCCCTGCTCCTGGTCAGTATTGGAATCCTTATTGTCAACAGCAGTAAAATTAATCGTAATACAGCGTCCGGTTCCCATCGATGCTCTCCCTGACGGAGTCCTGGATCCAGTCGACTGCGCCCTGGGTGTCTCTGTCCCGGATGAAGGTCCAGAGCTTATAATTGTTTTCATACAGGACGGGAATCCCATAAAGTGTACAAAAGCGTTCCCACAGTGTGAACACGGGGGCGCGGAAGGACTGGAAAATCAGCGGGATGAGCGTGTTGTGGGAGAGCAGGGCAAACTCATGCTGAAATTCAAACGCAGCCTGTGAGGCTTCGCCTATAGACTGTGCGTCTTTGATCTGTTCTATCTTATCTCGGAGGAGCTGGATCTCCTCCTCGGTAATCCGGTCGATACACAGCTGTGCAACCAGGGTATCCAACGCGATACGGACCTCCAGGATCGAGCGGATTTCTTCGTTGCGTATTTTCCCGCCGTTGTATTTCATAATGGAAAGAAGCGTGTCCAAAGTACCTTTACGGCGGTAGTCTGCCACGAAAGTGCCCACTCTTGGCTTCACATTCAAAAAGCCTTTTCTCTCCAGCTCGCCGAGCCCGCTGTTCACTACGGCGCGGCTGACCTGCATCATCTCGGCCAGCTGGCGTTCCGGCGGCAGCTTTTCACCGATTTTTAATTTCCCGGATAAAATAAGATGTTCCAGCTGCTCCACGAAAAGGTCACGGAGAGACGGGGAACTGATTTTCTGAAATTCCATACATTTTCCTCCCGGTATTATCTTTGTGCATATTATAATATAGAACGAATTCAAAAACAAGAAAATTGGCGTAACCGTGTTACTGTTCAGACCGTGCCGTGCACCTCGCTGCACGGCATCGGAGCCAATAAAGTGATGGTCTCGGGGCATCTGCCCCTCGCCGTAACCGTTCAGACTTGCCTGAGCGGTTATAAATTGACGGTGGCCTGCTATCAGTACTCAAAACTGCACCTTGCAAAAAGCCAGTTCATACCGTACAATAGTGAGCAGTAAATACGTTAAAATGGAGGCGTTAGCCATATATGAAGATGGTCCGGTCAGAAAAACTGATTTATGAATACGAAAAGCGGGATGAAGAAGGCAATGTCATTGGCATGAACCGCGCGGTCGACGGCGTGGATATTGACATTGCCCCGGGGGACTTTGTTGCCATTCTGGGACACAACGGTTCCGGAAAGTCCACGCTGGCGAAGCACATGAATGCGATCCTGGTTCCCTCGGGAGGGACAATATGGGTGGATGGAAGAGACACGAAGGATCCGATGGAGCTGTGGAACGTCAGACAATCGGCGGGAATGGTGTTCCAGAATCCGGACAACCAGATCATCGGCACTGTAGTAGAAGAGGATGTGGGATTTGGTCCGGAGAACCTGGGTGTACCTACCGATGAGATCTGGAAAAGGGTAAAGGACAGCCTGAAGGCGGTCGGCATGCTGGAATACCGGAATCATTCTCCGAATAAGCTGTCCGGCGGGCAGAAACAGCGTGTAGCAATCGCTGGCGTGATCGCCATGGAACCCAAATGCATTGTTCTGGATGAGCCTACCGCGATGCTGGACCCCAACGGAAGAAAAGAAGTCATCCGGACGGTACAGGAACTGCGCAGAAGAAAAAAGGTGACCGTTATTCTGATAACCCATTACATGGAGGAAGTGATTGATGCAGACCAGGTATATGTGATGGACAGGGGACATGTTGTAATGCATGGGACGCCCCGGGAGATATTCAGCCGGGTGGACGAACTGAAAAAGTACAGGCTGGACGTGCCGCAGGTAACGATGCTGGCAGAGGCACTCAAAAGGAAGGGGTTAAAGATTCCTTCCGGAATTTTACGGACAGAGGAGCTGGTGGAAGCATTATGTCAATTAAGTTAGAACATATCAATTACGTATACAGCCCGGGAACAGCTTACGAAAAGCAGGCGCTCAAAGATATCAGCCTGGAGATTCGTCAGGGAGAGTTTGTGGGGATCATCGGACATACCGGTTCCGGCAAATCCACACTGATTCAGCATTTTAACGGTCTGATAAAAGCAAGCAGCGGTGCACTGTATTTTGACGGGAAGAATATCTATGACGAAGGATACAACATGAAGGAGCTTCGGAATCAGGTGGGGCTGGTATTCCAGTATCCGGAGCATCAGCTATTTGAGGTGGATGTTCTCAGCGATGTATGCTTTGGCCCCAAGAACCAGGGGCTGGCGAAAGAAGTCTGTGAGGAGCGCGCAAAAGAAGCCCTGGAGCTGGTTGGCTTTCCGGAGGAATACTACCATCAGTCTCCCTTCGAGCTCTCCGGGGGACAGAAGCGCCGGGCGGCCATAGCAGGCGTACTGGCTATGCGGCCCAGTGTCCTGGTGCTGGATGAGCCGACGGCAGGTCTGGATCCAAAAGGGCGGGACGACATTCTGGATCAGATCGACTATCTGCACAAGAATACCAATATGACCGTAATTCTCGTGTCTCACAGCATGGAGGATATCGCCAGATACGTGAGCCGGATTATTGTGATGAATGAGGGCGCAAAAATGTTTGACGGGAAGCCGAAAGAGGTGTTTGCCCATTACCGGGAACTGGAAGAAGTCGGGCTTGCGGCCCCCCAGGTAACCTATATTATGCACGCCCTGAAGGCGAAAGGTATGAACGTGCGTACGGATGCAACAACGGTGGAAGAAGCAGCAGAAGAGATAATGAGGAGTATTCATGGTTAGAGATATTACAATCGGACAATATTATCCGGCTAAAAGTGTGATCCACAGACTGGATCCAAGGGTGAAGATTGTATGTACGCTTTTATTTCTGATATCCCTTTTTATACAGAGGAGTATTCTGGGGTATGTGGTTGCAACCTTATTTTTAGGCGCGGTTATTTACATGAGCAGGGTACCGTTCAAATTTATTGTGAAAGGCTTGAAACCTATCATGATTCTGCTTTTGATTACGGTACTGTTTAACCTTTTTCTGACAAGGGGCGGTGCGGAGCTTGTGCATTTCTGGATTTTCCATATTACGGAAAAGGGGCTTGAAACCTCTGTGTATACGGCGATCCGCCTGATTTACCTGATCATGGGATCGTCCATTATGACGTTTACCACAACGCCAAACTTCCTGACAGACGGGATTGAAAAGCTGCTGCATCCGCTGAATAAGATCAGGGTGCCGGTTCACGAGGTGGCGATGATGATGTCGATTGCCCTTCGTTTCATTCCCATTCTTCTGGAGGAGACGGATAAGATTATGAAGGCGCAGATCGCCAGGGGGGCGGACTTGGACAGCGGCAATATGATCCAGAAAGCAAAAGCCATGATTCCCATTCTGGTTCCTTTGTTTGTGTCCGCATTCAGGCGGGCAAACGATCTGGCTATGGCCATGGAATCCAGATGCTACCATGGCGGGGAAGGAAGAACCAAGATGAAGCCCCTGGTATACAAAGGCAGAGACCGGGCGGGATATATCATCACACTTTTGTATATGGTGTTGGTATTTATTGTGGGGCGCTATGTGCCGTTCCACATATGGATATTTTAACAAATAAATGCGGTTCCCGGATAGAAAGTGGTTTGGTGCAATGCGCGCCGCGGCACGAGAGGCAGAGGGCTCTTGTACGGTTCGCGGATATGGATCAATATACAGGGCAGTTCTTCCGGGGATTCGGTGAGGGATTATGAAACGAATCAAACTGACAGTTGCCTATGACGGCACAAATTACTGCGGCTGGCAGATTCAGCCGAACGGAATTACGATAGAGGAAGTATTGAATAAAAAACTATCAAAGCTGACAGGCGAGGAGATCCGGGTCATCGGTGCCAGCCGGACGGATTCGGGAGTGCATGCGCGGGGGAATGTGGCCGTTTTTGATACGGATACGACGATTCCGCCCGACAGGCTGGCTTACGCACTGAACCGGCGTATGCCGGAGGACATCGTGATTGTAAAATCCGAGGAAGTACCAGCTGACTGGCATCCGAGGTACTGCGATACTGTGAAAACTTATGAGTACCATATTCTCAATACAAGGGTGCCGGACCCCATCAGAAGACGGACGACATATTTTGTGTCCTACAGCCTGGATCTGGAAAACATGCGCAGGGCGGCGGGATATCTGCTAGGTGAACACGACTTTGCAAGTTTCTGCAACGTCAGGACCAACGCAGAGGATACTGTACGTACCGTATATGATCTGGATATTCTGGAAAATGGGGAAGAACTTACGATAAGGATCCGCGGAAATGGATTTCTCTATAACATGGTGCGGATTATAGTGGGGACGCTGCTGAGAGTCGGGCGTGGATTCTACACGCCGGAGCAGGTGAAGGATATTCTGGAAGCGAGGGACCGGCAGGCGGCTGGAGTTACTGCCCCGCCTCACGGGCTGGTCCTGGTGGGGATAGAGTATACCCAAAGGGAATCCCGTAAAAATAAAAATGGCGTTATTCCATAATAGAGATGCTTTATGGAATAACGCCGTTTTTGTGTCTACATCATCTTTTCTGTAATGATCTGAGATGTCTTTTTCTTATTTTCCAACGCTTTATCGCCCAGTTTTTTGTAAACTTCGGCATATAAGATATCGATTAAAAAGAGCTGGGCCGTCTTTGCTGCAATCGAACCACCTTCCATTGGCCCTTCGTTGGCTCCGCATAGCAGCAGGATATTGGAATACTGGGCTGCGGGCGTCTTAAGAAACATGGTAATAAACACGACGGATGCCCTGGCGCTGTGGCATATCCTTGCAATCTCAATACAATCCTTGGTGATACCGGAATTACAGAAAATGACGGCAAGATCCCCTTCTCCAAGAAGGGCGGCCTGTGTCAGCTGCATATGTGCGTCTGAGTTGTAGATGACATTGGGCAGTATCTTCATAAACTTGTTGCGGGCCTCGCTGGCGCTTGTCCCGGAACCGCCGAATCCAAACAGGTTGATGCTCCTGGCAGACAACATGAGATCCACGACCTTCGGGATTGCGTTGAAGTTCAGAGTCTCAAATGCCTGGTCCAGTGCAACATTGTAAGCCTGGAGAACTCTGGCGGCAGTATCCTTGCAATTGTCAGTGTCCGCCACGTCGATCAGTTCCTTTTTAGAGAGGGATTCGGGGGTGGAGGTGCTGAGCGCCAATGAGAGTTTGAAATCCTGATACCCTTTCAATGACAGTGTACGGCAGAAACGGAATACACTGGTCTCCCCGACATCGCAGAGCTTGGACAGGTCGGTGATCGTTGAGCTCAGAGCGGTCTGGGGGGAAGAAAGTACAAAATCAGCGACTTTCTTTTCTGCTTTAGTCATTTTGGAATATCTGCTTGTGATTTCGGTCATAAGATTCGTGGTAGCCATTGTGAAACCTCCCTCATAGTGATACCCGAGGGCATCTTTATATACGTCCCCGGGGCAGGTATGCAGTAATCTGCGTATTTTTAAACCCTGTTCTGCAGCTTGACTGCAGATCCGTCCGCAGGGCATGAGTTACGGGATGCCCTTTGGGTATACCTTATTCTGCAGCTTAGCTGCAGATCCGCCTGCAGGGCATGAGTTACGGGATGCCCTTTGGGTATAGTAATATTTTACAGTAAAAAAAATTTCCTGTCAATCGTCAAGAATGGTTAAAAAGATGTCAAAATAAAATTGAAAACCATATTAAAAAAGATAAAAAAGAAAAAATTTTTATTTTATTTTTAAAGTAATAAAACAGTTAAAAAATAATTTATTGGTTAAAAGAACCAAAAAAACACCTTAAAAACTGTTGATTATGTACTGTTGACATTAAGAAAGGTGAATGATAAAATTATTTCAACAAGTAAAAACAATATCGCAGATTTGAAAAAAATAGTTCATAAAAAATAAAATAAAAAAATTTCTTTCAAAAATATCTGCGATATCAAAGGGTGAAGGAGGAAAAACATGAAAAAGAAGATTGTAAGTGTCTTATTGTGTACGGCAATGGTTGCAGGGATGCTGGCAGGCTGCGGAGGAGGAAAAGCGAAGGAAGATACTTCCGCTTCAAAGGATGACAGCGGCAAGCCATACGCAGGAGAAAAGCTGACGGTTCTGTATATGTCAAGTGTATATGCGGATGCAGCCAAGTCCATGGTGGATGAATTCGAAGAGCAGACGGGCGCAACGGTAGAGGTGGTTGACTTCCCTTATACCACACTGCATGAAAAGGCGCTGCTGGATCTGACCAGCGGAACAGGCTCATACGATGTAATCGATGTTGCCAGCCAGTGGGACGGAGAATTTGCACCATACCTGACGGAACTCACTGATTTTATAGAAAAAGACAACTACGATATGGATGAATTTATCGAAAAGGTTCTGGAGAACTCCGGTACCTGGCAGGGGAAAATTACAGGAATTCCAAACGCAAGTACTCCGCAGCTTTTTGCTTACAGGACAGATCTGATGCCGGACGGCATCCCGGATACATGGGAGAAGTACAGAGAAGCTGCAAAAGCACAGACCAAACCGGATGAGGGCATATATGGTATTTCCGTATCAGCTACGACCGGACAGCTTGGCGGTGTGTTTGACTATGTGCTCTGGTCCATGGGCGGATCCTGGGCGGATGAGGACTGGAACGTAACCATCGACTCACCAGAGACAAGAGAGGCGCTGGAACATCTGAAAGAGATTCAGGACTATGCGGATCCCGCTATCTTATCCTGGGGAACAGAAGAGTCGATCAAGGCATTCCTGGACGGCAAAGCAGCTGTGTGCGAGACATGGCCTACCCTGGGACTTGTACAGGCAGCTGATGATGAGTCACAGTCCAAGGTAGTTGGGAAATGGGCGCTGGGAACCATTCCTTATGACAAGACCGGAACTACTCTGCTGAGTGCATGGGATTTATCGATACCTGCAAGCTCCAAGAATCAGGAACTTGCCTGGGAGTGGGTCAAGATGTACACGAGTGCTGAAAAGCAGAATCAATTCTATGAAGACTATGGTATTCTGTCACCGAGAAAAGCATTCTGGGAGCAGGACGGCATCAAAGGCACCTATATGGATACTGTAAGAGAAGCTCTGGATACAGCAAACCTGTGGTGGAGAATTCCGGCTTCAACAGAAGTAGATACTATGCTCAACACCGTTGTCAGTGAATATATGTCAGATCAGATAGATCTTGAAACGGCTGTCAGCAAAATGAAAAAAGGTATAGAAGATGCATTGAAGAATGCACCGCCTGAAGAAGGTACAAAGAACTATAATCTGTAATTACTATAAAATTGCGGAATAGATTACCTGCGGATTTATAACCTGCAGGTAATCTTCTTTCAAGAAAGGACTGAAAATAAAGCATGGCTAAGATGAAAAGAACGAAAAGTGCCGCTCCTGTGATCCGAAAGAGCAGAGGCGATAAGTTTGCATCATGGATGTTCCTGGTTCCTACCATGATTTTTCTGGGGATTACTGCGCTGCTTCCCCTGCTGTATTCCCTGTATCTGAGTTTTTTCAGGTTGAAACTGAACCTGCCGAATGCGGTGCCGGAATTCATCGGATTCGGCAACTATATCAAGATGTTCAGTGACCCTACATTGCTTACAAGCACTGGAAATACTCTGCTGTTCGCAGTTGTATCGGTGGCACTGGAGGTAGTGATCGGTCTGTTTCTGGCCATGGCTCTCTGCTCCGACAAGATGTGGGCAAGGATCTGTACCTCTATTTTTCTGATCCCCATGATTATGGCTCCGGTGGCTGTCGGTACTCTGTGGCGTATGATGCTGGATTCCTCCACCGGTATTATTAACTATTTCCTGAGCTTTCTTGGGGTTCCCAGTATTACCTGGCTGAGCAGTCCGAACACGGCGATGCTCTCTGTAATACTGGTCAATGTCTGGCAGCTGGTTCCCTGGGTAACGATTATCTGTGCAGCCGGACTGAAAGCCCTGCCGTCAGACTGTCTGGAGGCTGCTTCTGTGGACGGTGCGACCAACGGCCAGATTTTCAGAAAGATTGTCCTGCCGATGATGAGCCCGGTACTGACTGTTGTCGTAATGCTCAGATTCGTAGATGCATTCAAAGTATTTGACACGGTTTATGTTATGACAAACGGAGGCCCCGGCAGTGCAACAGAGATGCTGCCGAACTACATATACAAGCAGGGGCTCAAATTCTTTGATGCAGGATACTCCGCATCTCTTGCCATCATATTTGTAGTTGTGATGACAGTGGTAACAATGGGATTCCTGAGGTTAAGAGACAGAATGGAGGAGAATTTGTGATGAACAGAAAAAAACACAGAAAGCTGCCAACCATTGACAATATTATTGGAAATTTTGCCGGAAAGCCGGTTCGGGTGGTTTTAATTGTCGTCAGCATGATACTGATCCTCTTTCCATTATACTGGCTTCTGACCAGTTCATTTAAAGTGAAGGCAGACTATCTGGCCAGCCCTCCCGTACTGATCCCGAATCAGCTGACGATGGAGAGCTATGAGAGTGTCTTTGGAAAAGACCAGCTTGCAATGCACTTTTTAAATACATTTGTTGTTGCGGCAGTATCCACAGTTATATCCGTGCTTCTTGGCAGTATGGCTGCATACTCCGTTGCGCGCGGGTCAATCGGTAAAAAGGCGAGAAAGTATTTTGGCCTGTGGTTTATGATCCAGAAGATGTACCCCGCTATTGCGACGGCCATACCGGTGTATCTGGTAATGAGGACGCTGCATCTGATTGATACGAAAACTGCACTGATTATTATGAACACAAGCTTTAACCTTCCTCTTGTTATCTGGCTGATGATGGGATTCTTTGAACAGCTGCCCAATGAATTGGAGGAATCAGCCATGCTGGACGGGTGCGGATTCACAAAACGATTTTTCTATATCATTTTTCCGATTACCAAACCGGGAATCATTGCATCCGGGATCCTGGCATTTATTGGAGCGTGGAATGAATTTTTGTTTGCCGTAATCCTGAGTGTCAATAAATCCAAGACACTGCCAGTAGTCATTGCCGGTTTTATTACGGACCGCGGGCTGGAATGGGGGCCAATGGCGGTTACAGCTGTCATCACGCTGGTTCCGGTATTGCTGATCGTATGGGCGGCACAGAAGAATTTCGTGCAGGGCCTTGCAATGGGAGCGGTAAAAGGATAACGAGATTGGAAGGGCAAAACCATGAGGAAAAGAATTGTTTGTTTTGGAGATTCGAACACCTGGGGATATGATGCGGTGTCGGATGGAAGGTTTCCGGATGAGATCCGATGGACCGGTCGGCTCCGGGAACTGTTGGGAGAGGAATATACGGTAATAGAAGAAGGACTTTGCGGAAGGACTGCGGTGTTTGATGATCCGCTCAATGAGGGAATGAATGGACTGGCTTATCTGAATCCGTGCCTGATGTCCCATTCTCCCATAGATTATTTGATAATTATGCTGGGGACAAATGACTGTAAAGAGCGTTTTTCGGCGACACCAAAGAATATTGCAGACGGGATGAAGCGTCTCATTATGAAAGCAAAACAGACGGATGCGTGGCGTGATAATCCGCAGATCCTCCTGCTGGCTCCCGGGCCGATCGAAAAGGCTTGTGAGACTTCACCCGTGGCAGGGGAGATGGGAATATGCAGTGAAAAGTCGGAGAAGCTGGCGGCGGAATATAAAATCTGCGCAGAATCATGCGGATGTGATTTTATAGATACTGCGGATATCGTCACGATGAATCAGATTGATTACATGCATCTGGACGCCCAAAGCCATAACAGACTGGCTGAAATGCTGGCGGAATTTATCAGAGAGAAGGTGTGACATTGAATAAGGGAATTGAACAAATGAAGGGAAGGCTGATCGTTTCGTGTCAGGCTCTTCCTGAAGAACCGCTGCACTCCTCCTATATTATGGGCCGGATGGCCGCGGCGGCGAAAGAAGGCGGCGCAGCAGGAATCCGGGCGAATACGAAGGAAGATATCACGGAGATAAAAAAGAGTGTTGACCTGCCGATCATAGGAATCGTGAAGAGAGACTATGCGGACAGTGAAGTGTATATTACGCCTACGATGCGTGAGATCGAAGAATTGATGGCAGTGGGGCCCGAGATTATAGCACTGGACGCGACAAGTTCGCTGAGGCCGCAGGGGAAGACTCTGGAGGAATTCTATCAGGAAGTACGCAGTGCCTATCCAAGCCAGCTGCTGATGGCAGACTGTTCCACGGTGGAGGAAGCACTCCATGCTGACCGGATGGGATTTGACTTTATCGGTACAACCCTGGTAGGATATACAAAGCAGAGCCGGGGCCTGAAGATCGAGTCTGATGACTTTGCGATTATCAAAGAGATTATGCGCAGTGTTTCCCATGAGGTTATAGCGGAAGGCAATATCAATACGCCGGAAAAGGTGCGCAGAGTGATGGATCTGGGGGTCTACAGTGTGGTAGTAGGCAGCGCCATTACCAGGCCGCAGATCATTACAAAGCAGTTCGTGGAAGCATTAAAAAAATAGACAGGTATAGGGTTTTTGTTATTTTGGAAACGCTGTACTGGTACTGCGGGGTGAGAGCATGAGATACTACATAAGCATTGATATAGGCGGTACATCTATCAAATATGGTCTGCTGGATGAAGAAGGCAGAATATTGGAAAAGAGCAGCATGGATACGGAAGCTCACCGGGGCGCGGCTGCAATATTGGAGAAGGCGGGGCAGATCATCGATCTGTACCGGGAGAAACAGGAGATATCCGGTATCTGCATTTCCACGGCAGGTATGGTGGACTGTGAAAAAGGAGAGATCTTCTATTCGGGAGAACTCATTCCCCACTATACGGGAACACAGTTTAAAAAGGTGCTCGAAGAAACATACGGCATCCCCTGTGAGGTTGAGAACGATGTGAACTGTGCGGGCCTTGCGGAGTACAAGAACGGAGCGGCTTCCGGCAGCCGGGTGGCAGTCTGCCTGACGCTGGGAACAGGCATCGGCGGCTGTATTCTGATTGACGGGAAGGTCTTCCATGGGTTTAGCAGCAGTGCCTGCGAGATTGGATATATGAATATGTACGGCAGCGACTTCCAGACGCTGGGAGCCAGCAGTATACTGAGTAAAAATGTAGCGGAGAAAAAACAGGAGGATCCGAAAGCCTGGCCGGGAATCCGGATTTTTGAAGAGGCCGGGCGCGGGGATGCGGCCTGTATAGCCGCAATTGAACAGATGGCAGAGATTCTCGGGGAAGGGATAGCCAATATCTGTTATGTAATCAATCCCGAGGTGGTGGTTCTGGGCGGCGGCATTGCGGCCCAGGAAGCATATCTGAAACCATTGGTTACGGATCAGCTCCGGAGATTTTTGAAACCGGTTATCTTTGAAAAAACCAGGCTGGAATTCGCAAAACAGCGCAATGACGCTGGGATGCTGGGCGCGTTTTATCACTTTCAAATGCGGAGGCTGGAATGCAGTTAAACCTGTCAGGGCGGCCGAGATTTTGCCTTATGGCGGCAGAATATTTTGGTAAAGGTTTAATCACAGTGATACCGTTATACTGTCAAAAAGTTCACGATGCTAGCGTAAAATTTTATTCGGATTAAATGAAAAGAGGACACCACTTTGTGATAAAGTATTTATGGCTTGCAACCAA
>NZ_WKZK01000041.1:0-46569 GCF_009680135.1 Eubacterium sp. BIOML-A2 | reverse complement strand
GTATACGGTAAATCACTAGTACCGTGCTAGTTTTATCTATCTATGAGATAATAACTCCAGAAAACTACAAGTTTTTTAAAGGAGTTGTTCCTATGGATAAGATCACACATCAGGTCCGTGCAGAGCACTGGACCAAAATCATGAATGAATGCATGGACAGCGGGATGTCTAAAGCTGCTTGGTGCAGAGCTAATGGGGTCTCAGAAAAGCAGTTCTTCTATTGGCAGAGGATCCTGCGAAGGGAAGCTTTCGAGAACTCCCGGAATTCATCATTGCCAGCTACTGTCAGACCGAATCAGGAGCTGGTGCCAGCAACTCAGAGGACAGTCTCTTTTACCGAGATCAAGCTTCCATCATCTTCTCAGAGCACAGCTCCGGTTTTCCATCCGGATCTCGTAATCCGAAAAGGAGATATTGTCCTGGAGATATCGAATTCCGTTTCGGACGCGCTCCTTTCACGGATTGGAGGAATTCTGGATGCTGAATAATGCAACCGAATTCCAAAAGATTTATATCGCTGCCGGATACACGGATTTACGCCGCGGGATCGATGGGCTGGCATCCATTGTTAAATTCAACTTTCAGCTGGATCCATATGTAAAGGACATTCTTTTTCTCTTCTGCGGCAGACGCAGTGACCGTATTAAGGGGCTTGTATGGGAAGGTGACGGATTTCTTCTCCTTTACAAAAGGCTGGAGCTTGGCGGTTTCAGCTGGCCCCGTACAAAAGAAGAGGCATTGGAGATCTCACCGGAACAATATCATGCATTGATGCAGGGGCTGGAAATTGTCTCCAGACATCCGATTCAGGAAGTACATCCCCAGGATCTCCTGTAAGGCATTGTGCAAAACGGAGAAAATCAAAAATCTTTTCACCTTCACCGCCTTGCGGGGAGTGAAAGTTATCCACAACTGGGCCTTATTGCATTCATTCAATTATGGAGTACTTACCAGCGGCAAGCTGCCGTGTGGATAAGTACCCTAAAAAACTGAAAAAACTAATAGTTTTTTCGGCTTTTCAGAGTGTTTATCCTATGGTGAGAATGACGAAGGATCTTTTTGCATGGTTCGCTTTTTGTTTTGTTTTGCGGTACAATAGTTCCAGCAAAACAAAGGAGCACCGGACATGTCAAAGATCTATACACCAGAAGAACTGAATAGCTTCAGCAGGGAAACACTCATGGCAGTGATCCTGTCCATGCAGGATCAATTGAGCCAGCTGAACGCAAATATGGAGCGACTGATCGAGCAGATCGCTGATGCAAACAATAAACGCTATGGGCGTTCTTCTGAAAAGCTGGATGTCATCGCAGGCCAGTTAGAACTGGAACTCATCTTTAACGAAGCAGAAGCCCTGACAGAAACTCTTTATGTCGTTGAGCCTGCCGAAGAGGATGTGATCCAGGTCAGCCGCCGAAAAAGGAAAGGGAAACGTGAGGAAGATTTAAAGGATCTTCCAGTTGAAGTGATCCCACATAGTCTTTCGGACGAAAAACTACAGGAACTCTTTGGGGTGGACGGCTGGAAGCAGCTTCCGGATGAAGTCTACAAAAGAGTCCGTGTCCAGCCAGCCGTGTATACAGTTGAAGAACATCATGTAGCCGTCTATGCCGGCAGGGACAATCAGACGATCGTTAAGGCAGACCGTCCGAAAGATCTGCTCCGAAACAGCCTCCTTACCCCCTCTCTGGCAGCAAGTATCATGAATGCCAAGTATGTAAACGGGCTTCCTTTGTATCGGATCAGCCAGGAATTCCTGCGGAATGACATCCATATTTCCAAGCAGGTGATGGCGAACTGGATGATCCAGTGTGCAGACCGGTATCTGGGTATCCTTTATGATTACTTCCATAAAGAGTTATATCGTTTCCATGTGGTGCAGGCGGACGAGACCCCAGTTATGGTATCGAAAGACGGACGCCCCGCAAACAGCAGGAGCTATATGTGGGTCTACCGCACCGGTAAGATTTACACAGACACGCCGATCATCCTGTATGAATATCAGCGCACCCGAAAAGCAGACCATCCAAGAGAATTTCTGAAGGGCTTCTCAGGGGTGGTTGTCTGCGACGGCTATTCCGCTTACAGGAAGCTGGATCGAGAAAATCCGGATATCATTTTTGCCGGCTGCTGGACACATGCAAGACGGTATTTCTCGGATGCTTTAAAAGCCCTTCCGAAAGGGGCACAAAAAACCGCAAAAGATACTGTTGCATATGAAGCACTAAAGCGGATTGGAACCATTTATCATCTGGACAATCAATTATCCGATCTGGAACCGGATGATCGGAAGAAGCAGCGGCAGATCACAGTCAAACCTCTGGTGGCTGCTTTCTTTACGTGGACAAAGGAAGTTCAATCCTCAGGCCGTCTTTCCAAAGGGAAAACACTGGAAGGGATCAATTACTGTATCAATCAGGAAGAGGCCTTGAAAGTGTTCCTGAATGATGGTGAAGTCCCTCTTGACAACAACGTAACAGAAGGAGCGCTCCGCAGCTTCTGCCTGCATAAACATGCGTGGAAGCTGATCGACAGTATCGATGGCGCGAAGTCCAGCGCGATCATCTACAGCATAACGGAAACAGCAAAGGCGAATAACTTGAATCCGTTCCGTTATCTGGCCCATGTCCTGACAGTTTTGAAAGACCATCAAGATGACACGGAATACAGCTTTATAGAAGAACTACTTCCTTGGTCAGATCAGTTACCTGAGACCTGCCGGAGCAAGTCTAAAACGACCAATGTGTAGACCTGGCCGCCGGAAACGGCGGTCAAAAAATGAGCCAGTACTCATGGTTTACCGTATACCAGTTGACGCAGTAAATCCTGTTTTAACCTGTAAAAGCAAAACGGGCAGAACCCTCATTCCTGAAGGTTCTGCCCGTTTTACGGGTATATACCATGTCCATCAGACGTGTATCACGAATGATCAAACACTTATTAAGCCATATCCAATATAATCTGTCTGCGCAGTTCTCTGGCATAGGATAACTTTCTCTTCCTCTCCATACGGATATGGAAAAGAAAAAAAACAAATCCGATAACCATGCATGCCCCAGCCGCGGAACCTGCTGCAGCCGGTGCCGGTATCCTTATGTGGGTACCGCCGGAATTTTCCTTTGGCACTGCTGCCGGCTGAATCTTTGTAAAAGAGACCTGGATCTCACAATCTTCTCGTATATCGGTGAGTGAATACCCATCCTGATATTTTGCAATATCCTCTTCCACTCCATTGACCAGGAGTGAGGATAATTCATACCCCTCCTCTGCCTGGTAGGTAACGGGGAAACTTTCCCCTCTCAAAACCTTACCGCTCTCGCTGACCGTTCCGTTTTCGCCCTTAACAGTAACCTGAAAATAGTAGGGCATCTCCGTCTTGTAAAACCGTATCTTTCTCTCACCGGCAGTGTTCGTAACATTGACCGCAGCAAGAAATACGCCTGGTTCGATCTCGCACAAAGATTCAGGTTCATCGTGTGTAATATTATCAAAACGAAAATCCAGCTGCGGCGCAGTTACCATCGTTCTTCTTGATATGGAATAAACGTGCAGAAAATCGCCGGTTCCCCAATCAAGTGTCAGCGGGAAATTAAAAATGTAATCGCCGCACACGGCCAGATCCTGAAAATTATAGCCCTTAGCAGATTCCGGGAAACTTCCCAGCTCGTCCACAACCTGAAACTCCGAATTCAGAATCTTAAAACTATATCCGTCATCCACATTCGTCTGGATGATATACTGATCCGTATCCTCTTTATAATCGATCCCAAGGATATTATAATTGTCACTGATCTTTATCTTGCCCTTATATCCAAGTGTATCCGGATCCATTACATAAAGGCATCCCCTGTTCTCGGGATCAATATTAGTATACAATGCAACATAAATCTCATTCTTACCCGGGTTGTAGGCCATTCCATTGCCATGCTCCCAGTTCATGTCGTTTACCCGTTTTGCCAGTGAATACTGTTCCACCGGGTTGCCATCCTTGTCCACTTTATTCTTATAATAAGCCGACACGACATCCGGATCCTGATTCTCTCCCGTGTTCTCAATACAGATGATATAATCATCCGTAGCACAAATAGACTGGACCACTCCCACAGACCCAATCAGATTCTCCTCAAATACCTGCTCCCAGGCAAGATTGGAAAATGCATCGTCCCCTGCAATCTCCGCCTTACATTCCATACCAGAAAAAGTAAGGAGGGCGGCAAGCGCAAGAAACCCCTTAATTAATTTTTCTTTCATTCAGTTGTACTCCCCTTTGTAACTATTTCTCCCGTTAATTTATAATTATACCAAAAATGCAAAAAAATGGCTACTCTTTTTTTAATAAAATCGGCGATAAAACCGGCAATACAAACAGCAATCATACTGGACTACAACTTCAATAAAAACGAAGATCAACTTCGTATCAAATGCCCTATTTGCAGTTATGGCTGTGGCAGGCTTTGTTTTATATAGCTGCTCTACATTTTTTCCACATCTATATCACTTTTCCCTCATTAACTTTGCAGCCCTTCGTTGCGAAGTATGTCGCCCGCACCGCCCCCTGTATGAATCAGATAGAATTCCTCCTTTGTATAGCCCGTCTTTTCCATTACCGAGAAGGCGATGGCATCAAATGCCGAGATAAAGGCAAGTGTACTGGCGGAGGAAATAATTCCCCATTTATCTGGTTCTCTTTCCACTGCAATTTTTAATGTAATATCTGCATTTTTTCCCAATTTGGAGTCTGCATTTTCTGTAACAGCAATGATAGTCAGTCCCTTTTGCTTTGCTGCCGGGATATAGTTTAAAATTTCCTTGGTATTACCGCTCTTACTAATCAATACCAGCACATCACCTTTCTGCATTGCCCCCATTCCGCCATGAACGGAATCTGCGGGTGACAGAAAAAAAGACGGAATTTCAACTACACAGAGTGTATGGGAAATTCTTTTTGCGGCCATACCTGCAGTCCCGCATCCTGCTAAAATTACTTTCTTACTGTTTTCCTTCACATGACAAAATATCTCTGCAATCCGGCATAAGACATCGTAATCAATCTCCTCCGCCATCTTTTGTATGACATGCGCCTCTGCTGCCATTACTTGTTTTAATCTTTCTTTCAAAACGGCCCTCCTGCTTAATTTATTTTCATTTATATAATGATGCCTGACAATTATTGACGCATCACTTGCTTTTAATAAAAAACTGGGTGTAGCCATCCTTATGAGCAGTTTCTTTATTGGACGCATCCACTATTGAACGTTTACGTATACTATTCTTGTTTATTTTTCAAATAGTTTTACAAACAAAACTCTGATACTCTAACGTAAGCATATTACACTCAAATGCTTTACTCCTATAATCTTCAATCCAATAGTCTATTTCTCTGCTATTACACATTATGTCAGGATCTATTGATCTATATATAATATCGCTAATTAAATTAGAACATTAGTGAAAAAACGGTTCTTTTTGTTAAGACTGCCCTAATTAAATAAAATGCTTCTTATATAGTCCTGTTTCATGCAGATCCCTTTACATTGAAAATTTCGTTTCACGTTCTGATACAGGGAGTGACATATTTGAAAAAGGGATAAATGTGGTGGTCTTTATTGCAAACTGCGCTCCCATGCAGGGAGTGACATGCTACCGACTATGACGGGAATGCAGCAGCACAATTTCAATCCACACTCCCACGCAGGGAGTGACAGTTCTCCACCGTTTCTCCTATTAATTTCTTGCTATTTCAATCCACACTCCCACGCAGGGAGTGACTGTGGCAGAAGGCTGGATAGAGTCTAATACAGCGATTTCAATCCACACTCCCACGCAGGGAGTGACAACTCATAATGATATATACGCTCTGGTATATGATATTTCAATCCACACTCCCACGCAGGGAGTGACGTGACCAAGCCATTAGCGGAAATATCAGAGAACATAATTTCAATCCACACTCCCACGCAGGGAGTGACACTGGCGTTTTCATTCTCTTTGAAAATAGATATCATTTCAATCCACACTCCCACGCAGGGAGTGACTATGTTGGGCACCAAGTGTCTGTTTATCAGCGGAATTTCAATCCACACTCCCACGCAGGGAGTGACGCCCGGAACCGTATAGACCGTAATGAGATTCCGGAATTTCAATCCACACTCCCACGCAGGGAGTGACCATCTTCCGGATCAGGCTTGCCGCGCTATCCGGTATTTCAATCCACACTCCCACGCAGGGAGTGACTGTACCTCTAATCACACCTGTACTATCCGTTGCATCATTTCAATCCACACTCCCACGCAGGGAGTGACGATTTCGCATTGCCCGCAATGGATTTCATGGAAATTTCAATCCACACTCCCACGCAGGGAGTGACTTTATGGAAATATCCATTGTTGCACCTAATTTTATTTCAATCCACACTCCCACGCAGGGAGTGACGCAGGGTATTACGGACTTAATTGGCAGAATTATTATTTCAATCCACACTCCCACGCAGGGAGTGACGATACGCCAATGGGGTCGTTACAAGACCCATTTTCTATTTCAATCCACACTCCCACGCAGGGAGTGACCTGTTACGACTATGTGGATGATATCCAGTTTTGCATTTCAATCCACACTCCCACGCAGGGAGTGACGTGGCCAACCAGTGATCCCTTCTTAAGCTGTGCATAATTTCAATCCACACTCCCACGCAGGGAGTGACTGTATCCCATATATTTATGTCTACAGAAACACTGGATTTCAATCCACACTCCCACGCAGGGAGTGACTTGATGTTCCTATGCCAAGTCCCAGCACCTGTATTTCAATCCACACTCCCACGCAGGGAGTGACGGAAACATGGGGACTATATATTTTACATATCATGAATTTCAATCCACACTCCCACGCAGGGAGTGACATGGTCTCGGATGGATACGCGTGGATAACGCACTATTTCAATCCACACTCCCACGCAGGGAGTGACTTTGCTAAGCCATTCTATAACAGCGGACAATGGAAATTTCAATCCACACTCCCACGCAGGGAGTGACGGCGAGAGTTTGTAAGCTGTATGGCACATTGGCACAATTTCAATCCACACTCCCACGCAGGGAGTGACGCCGAGTTCAGACAAACAAGATTCCTGTAAGTAAATTTCAATCCACACTCCCACGCAGGGAGTGACGTTGCTTTACGACTTGAAGAGATTACAAGCAGCATATTTCAATCCACACTCCCACGCAGGGAGTGACTCCAATGTTGCTCGAAGAGAAGAAAAGGGAACTGATTTCAATCCACACTCCCACGCAGGGAGTGACATATGTCCGCTATATTTGTAAACAATGTCAATTATTTCAATCCACACTCCCACGCAGGGAGTGACGGTGCATAACAGTGTACTGTGCAAGCGCTGCAGAAATTTCAATCCACACTCCCACGCAGGGAGTGACCTGACAGCCGCACGGCAGACGGCTATTTGTACCAATTTCAATCCACACTCCCACGCAGGGAGTGACCGTGCTGGTGGAGTATAAGGGCAACGGTTCCGGTATTTCAATCCACACTCCCACGCAGGGAGTGACAGTTTAGGACAGCCATATTGGCCCTGATGGCAGATTTCAATCCACACTCCCACGCAGGGAGTGACGATATGCCATTTCCCGAAAGTTCACAGCTCAGGATTTCAATCCACACTCCCACGCAGGGAGTGACGCACATCTCCTTTTGCAAGGCTTGGGGGGAAAGAAATTTCAATCCACACTCCCACGCAGGGAGTGACTCCTGTCCGCCTCCCGACCCATAATACTTAATCAAATTTCAATCCACACTCCCACGCAGGGAGTGACTGTGGTTACAGCAGTGTATCCGATCAGGATAAAGATTTCAATCCACACTCCCACGCAGGGAGTGACTATTTACCTCCTGCCCGTCTCCTGTTTTAACCTGCATTTCAATCCACACTCCCACGCAGGGAGTGACGAAGAGGAGAGGCTGTGGCAGATGGATATTAAAATATTTCAATCCACACTCCCACGCAGGGAGTGACTCCATCCTTGTCCATCCACTGCTGAGTAGACCCATTTCAATCCACACTCCCACGCAGGGAGTGACTGGACTATGAGCTGGCACGGTGCACATACAGTTCAGATTTCAATCCACACTCCCACGCAGGGAGTGACGGTCTTGAAATAAAAAAAGAGAAGATATGGTCGAAATTTCAATCCACACTCCCACGCAGGGAGTGACAATATATGGTTCCGGTTGGTTTAAGAGGCGTTTTATTTCAATCCACACTCCCACGCAGGGAGTGACCCTGAAAAGTGAGGATCCGGCACCCATTAAAACATTTCAATCCACACTCCCACGCAGGGAGTGACCATGACTGTTGCGATAAAATCATAGAGCATACGGCAATTTCAATCCACACTCCCACGCAGGGAGTGACTGTTTTTGGCAGCATTGAAGGTTTTTTCTACAACTATTTCAATCCACACTCCCACGCAGGGAGTGACGCATACAGACTGGCGATTTGTTTAACTATGAATGGATTTCAATCCACACTCCCACGCAGGGAGTGACATATACCAAAACATAGCGCCACAACAAACAATCGATTTCAATCCACACTCCCACGCAGGGAGTGACACAGACAACCCTAATTTAAAATCCTCATCTGGTGATTTCAATCCACACTCCCACGCAGGGAGTGACTACAGTAAAAGCACTGTTGGATGAGTGGGACGGAATTTCAATCCACACTCCCACGCAGGGAGTGACAGCAGAATTGCACAATTTTTACACATGAAAATTATACATTTCCCCTAAAATTCTATAGCATTTTCCTAGAAATTACAATTGTTTTAGCTCAAACTCGTTTTTTTCTCGTCTCAATATAATATTTTACAGATTTATATGGTGCGAATCTCCCGGGGAATTTATGTTCACTTCACATTCGCACCTAAAACACCATAAATACTATCAGAACATTCCCATAAGCAATTTTCTTTTGATATTTTCTATATTTTTACAGTTTACTGATAATTATATTCCCCAAGGGCTACATGGTGCAGCCCCTAAGTGAACTACACTCTCCTACAGTAATATAATTATACCGTTATCGTAAGGTAATAATTTAAGCATTACTGTTACGTATCTAGCTCATTGAAATTCATCTATGATAAAGGTTCCGTGCGCCAGTAGCGCACGGATAACATGAAACGAAGTGGAGACAGAATGCCTGAAACCATCATGTTTCACTACGGTCTGTGCAATAAATGCACAGAGCTGTCTAAACTTTTACAAAGAAACATCTGTATCTCAAACAATATCCAGGTAAGTCTTACGCTGCGGAGCCGGAAATGCGTCATCCAGCATATGATACTCTTCCTCCGTCAATTCAATTCTCCGCACATCCCAGTTTTGCAGAACATGTTCCTTTTTTCCACTGCGCGGAATCGCTATTACATTTTTCTTATACAGCACAAATGCCAGCAGAACCTGCATTTTTGTAATTCCATGTGTTTCTGCGACCTTGCGGACGCTCTCATCAGACAACAGTTCTCCTCTAAGATCTCCCGCCTGTGCCAGAGGGCAGTATGCCATCAACGGGATTTTATGTTTTGTCAGCCATGGAAGCAAATCATATTCCACTCCCCGGGAGCCGAGATGATACAAAACTTGATTCACAACACAGTTTCTGCCAGCCGGAATACTGAACAGTTCCTCCATGTCATCTGTGTCGAAATTAGAAACGCCCCAGCTTCGTATTTTCCCTTCTTTCACCAGTTGTTCCATACAGGATACCGTTTCCTCCAGAGGAATTGACCCGCGCCAGTGAAGCAGATAGAGATCCAGATAATCTGTTTCCAGATTCTTTAATGTCTTCTCAACGCTTCTAAAAATATGCCGTTTCCCGGCATTCTGCGGCAAGACCTTTGATACCAGAAATAAATGATCCCGATTGTATCCTTTTATCGCTTCACCAATGAGCCCTTCTGAGCGGCCATTCCCGTACATCTCGGCAGTATCAATCAGACGCACGCCTGCATCCAGTCCGGCCTGCAGTGCCTCAAGTTCTTCCGTTTCCGTTTTTTTACTTTCACCCAAAAGCCACGCGCCCATGCCAAGGCGGGGCATATGAATCCCATTATTTAGTTGTAATTCCATAGTAAACTCTGCCATCAGTCTACGCCTTTCTTCCTTGTTTAGTGAGAGCCTATAGGATGCTACATAATCAACGTCTGATCAGCAGAAGTTCCCCTTTCGACCCCAAAATGTTCAACCTTGGTCTTATAATTATTGCCCAAATAATAAAATCTAAGACTATCCACGTTCTCATCAATGATTTCCGATAATATTGCCTTCAGCCTGACACACTGTGCATGATCTAGTATACACTCAAATACTGAATTCTGCACCCGTCTTCCATAATTGACACATTGTTTCGCCACTTTTCTCAATCTGGTTTTTCCGGCAGCCGTTTCCGTATTCACATCATATGTAATCAGTACCAGCATTGCCCCACCTCACTTCCACATGAACACGGGATATCCGTCTAAGTCACCTCTAAGGTACCTGGCAAGCAACATCGCCTGTACATAGGGAACCATACCCCATTCAACCTTTTCTTTCAAGTATGGATGCGTTAAAGTTTCCTTCTTTTTATTCTGCCATTCCGTCAAAACAGTTCTACGTAGCTCATCATCCATAAGGACCGCGCCATTTTCTTTTTTATCAAAATTCTTTCCGCTAATAATCTTTTTATTGATCAAAGACAGTACAAAGCGATCCGCTAACACAGCACGAAGTTCTTCTATAAGGTCTAATGATAATGATGCCCGTCCCGGACGTTCAGTGTGCAGATATCCGATACACGGATCTAATCCTACGGTTTCCAGCGCAGAGGTTATTGTATTCGTTAGTAATGTATAAACAAAAGAAAGCAATGCATTTACATTATCCAATGGCGGTCTTTTATTCCTCCCCTGAAAAGTAAACTCCTTTTTCTGCTGCAAGATCAATTCGTCAAGCACGCTGAAATAAACGCTTGCTGCTTCTCCTTCAAAGCCTCTCAGCTGCTCTTTTGAATGGCATGACTTAATAAGTTCTAAGGATTTCCTTAATTTATCGGACGCACTTTTAACCTTTTCAACATCGATCTGCATGCTATGGTCTCTTGTGGCCCGCTCAAGTACCCAGCGGGCATTATGTACTTTTCCTATAATACAATTCTTTGCGATTTCCAGACTTTTCTCTTCGCTCTGGCTGCTTGCATACTGCTGCTCTCTTAAGATGACGTTTCCTTTTACTTTTCCCGAAACTCTTGCCAGAAATTTTCCCTGCGGCGTCAGGTAACATAACGAAATATTCCGGTCTGCGCAGGCTCCCATCAGAGCAGGGCTTGTACCACGGTAACCAAAGGAAACAATTCCTTCCAAATTATGCAGAGGAAGTCTGCCAACTTCTTTCTCTGAATCCAGCACTACAATATTTTCTCCATCCAAAGATAAATAGCTGTTTTCAGATGTAACGTAAAGTGTGTTTAGTAGTTTTTTCATTCTTCCCCCTCCTTCAGCATCTGATCCATGTATTCCTTCACGGAAACAGCCTTTCCCAATTTAGGAAGACAGATATCTTTAAGAGAGCATGCATTACATGCTTTGCTATACTTCACTTTTGGGGTGTATTGTCTGTTGTAGTATTGGTGCATCTCTAGAAACATATCCTTCACTTCTTTTCGAAGCTCCTCGGTTATTTGAATGATTTCCCGTCTTCTCGTCTCACCGTAGAATATTGCTCCCTCGGGGACAGGGATGGAAAACATTTCTTCCAGACAAAGCGCCTGTGCAGTAAGTTGAAGCCGATCTTCCCCGGTTACTTTCGGTTTTCCTTTTTTATATTCAATCGGATAGACTTTATAAAGTCCGCGATGTCCGTGCAATTTGATTCCATCTTCACTTTTTTGGAACTCTACCACATCACACTCTCCGCTGACTCCCATGATCCTGGAAGACACTGGAAGCGCCCTCGTGATCAATACATCTTTCCTTTTCTCCGTTAAATATGGGGCATGGACTTTTTTGTGCATTAATTCACCTACCACCGTATGAACATTTTCATCCCATTGATGTTCAATATGAATCAAAGCCCACTGCCGACGGCAATATTTAAAATGCTGTATTCCCGATATCATCAAATAATCATCTTCTGAATATTCCATTATATCTTCCATTTCACCTCAATAGAATCCGGTATCATGTCCTCATGTATCTCTACTGTATAATCCTGATACTTTCTAGGATACTGTACATCCGCCTTTCTCTTCACTTCCACTGCATCAAATAATTTGTAAGCCGGGCAGTCGCCCAATTCTTTGCTGTGCTTAAATACAATCAGTTCCCGGACTGCCATCTTCCCTCTGGCGGCAGAGCGGTCATGCTCAAACATATTAATGACTGCCTCCCACAAAAGTTCAAGATCTTCCTCGGAAAATCCAGTTACCTTTCTGGCCAGGTTGGCAGAAATATACCCCTCCACACGATACAGTGCATATGGAACAATATTTTTTCTTCCCATTTCTGTGCTCTTATTTTCAGCATCTTTTTCCGTTGTAATAGCAACTCTGGTAATTGTTACTTCCTGACTGATAATAGGGTCAATACTTCTTGCAAAACCAAGCTGTACCGGGCCTCTGACTTGACCACAGTTCAGTGCCGCTTTCACAAAGGTAGTCATCACAGCTCCAAAAGTTCTGATGTCATAAAACTTCTCACACATAAAATCCCTGATTTTCACATCTGCATCAGGATCTTTCCTTTTCAGTTCTTTTATTGTTTTATCATTCACGCCCAGATGTATATAAGCCTTGTTATCGCTCCTGTTTAATGGAACATCTTCTTTGATATATATCCTGTAGCCTTCCGCATCCTCTTTTACAGTCTCTACATAATTCCTGATTTTTCTTTTCAGACATACATCTGTAACTATACCATATCCGCTCTCCGGGTCGATTCTCGGCATATTACCTGCATCCGGATCTCCGTTCGGGTTACCATTTTCTACATCAAATAATACGACGAACTCATACCTGTTTTTTATCACTTCGCTCATTTACTTATCCTCCTTTTTCTCATACCTTTTCTGTACCTGATGATAGTAACCTAACATAAATCTTCCCTGCTCTTCCAATGTCAGACGCTTTGGATACTGGTCCAGCTTTCCCATAAGATTCGTAAGAAGTTTTTCATAGTACACTTTTGCAGCTTCTTTTGTTCTATCTATTTTTTTGATATGACTATTCTTTAATTTAATCAGGATAGGAAAAATAGATTCCGGTGTAGTACATGCCGCATTGAAGTATCTGTCCCGAATGGTTGCATTTATTCCCGGGTTCGCTTCTTCCTGAACCGCTTCCAACACAGAAAAAATTCGTCCCAATACATATGCCGCATCATTACATTCTTCATTTAATCCCATAAAATCATCTCCTTTACCCCATGTACAATTCCTTATTAAATAAGCCTTTATAATCCCTGCCCTTCCCCATGTTATCTTTCCCTGTTCTGCCCGGATTCGGATCATGGTATTACTGTATAGATTGGCCGGGTATCTGCCGCCGGATAAGACAGCCTGCAATACCATCGCCGCCATATTCGGTACAGGTTTCTTCTCTTTTGATTTTTGATTCACCGTCTCCTGGAGCATCTGGCCTATTCCCAAGTATTCACGTTCCTCCCAGGAAGGCTTTACAATTTTCATTCTTTCATAATGCCTGGAAATATTATTTAAAATATTCCCAAAAGAGTTCTGATAGAAAAACCGGACAGCCAGCCGGGCAGCATTGGGAGCTAAGCCTAAAATATAGAATTCCTGCTCCGTATTTATCTGAATTCCGTCAATATCTATTGCTTCCTGTTTTTTTAATGCATCAAATACCCCGCGTACCGTCTCCTGATTATCCAGTTTCGGATCCACTGACCAGGAAAATATATCCTGATAAACTTCATTCCCATCTTCTGCCCAAAATACAACCATCGTGTCGCCAAACTGAAAGGTGTAATTCCTCTGGGCCAGCAGATAATTCAATGCTGTTGTATATGCAAATGCAGCATATTTACCAACCGGGGCGTTGTAACTCTGCTCCTTCCCATATGATTCAAATGCCGGAGCATTAAAAGATACCAGCGCCGCCCCGCTGGACTGCGCTCCTGGCACGCCTTTAATTGTGTTATGTATTCTCGTAATTTCCGCTTTCTCACCTGTTACCAGGCATGTCCCTGTAACCTGTTCTGAGCCTGCTGCCAACACCTGCTCCCATGCGCTCTTTATTTCACTGTCGTCTTGCGCATAGTCTAAGCCCATACAGAATATTAAGTTACCGCCTTCCGTTATTTCATCCCAGTCTTCCAGCAGTTTTGGATTGTCAGCCGCATGTTCAGGTTCCCATTTTTCGAAATACTTTTTGACCGCTTCCGCCATTTCACTGTGGACATTGGCTAATAATGACAGGTGTTTTTCCTTTGCCGCCTGAAAACAGTCCAATACCCTTTGATTTGTCCCCTCCGCATCAATACCCAGCAGATATTTAGAATTGTCGCACAAAAAATTGGCAGACACTCCTGATGACCTTGCAACCATCTCCGGAACTATAATTAAAGAAGGAAGCCACACTGTTTTCTTTCCTCGCTCCGCTTCACGTTTTAGTGATATAATCCCTTTTATATCTCCGTCTTTTGAGAGGTTAATTCCAAATGACACTTTCGCATGGCACCAGCCCTGCCTTGTAACTTTATCTGCATCCGCAAGCGTCTCATAATGCTTCACCAAAGCCTGTAAAATCATCGGATCACCTCACAGTCCCTTAAATCTAATACACCTTTTTTCATAACAGCCCGGAAAAACATGGGTCTGATCTCCCCATCGGCTAAATATTCCATATCATACAGCATAAACCCTAAATCTTGCTCTTCCACATCCTCATAAGCCGTTGATATTTCTTCTTCCTCACAGAGCTTGAAATTAGCCGGAAATTCTCTGCATCCAAAATAGGGGTTGTGAAAACACTCCCCCCTTCTAAGCCGCCTCATGATAATGTCTTTAAACTTCCCAGGATTATCAGTTGCATTGGCTTTTTCCGTCATATCGAAATGCGCTTCGATCACATATTCCACATCGCACAAAAGCAGAGATGCCCTTTGTACAATGTCTTCCTTGGTGCTGATAAAAAGCGGTTTTTTCCCGCCATTATATGCCGCCAGTGCATTGCTGGCGGATATTTTGCTTTTCACCTCATTCCTGCGTATGCTGGTAAACTGTATGGGGTTTACCACATAGATCCGGTCAATCACCCAGCGCATGCCGGGATGCCAGTATACAGCCTCCAAAATCCCTCTGGCTGCTGAAGGCGTCATGACATCGTAGGAGCATCTTTCCACTTTCATCTCAGGTCTGCCGAAGAGTGCATACTCCCCCCAGACCCTTACTTTCACGCCTATCCCCATACTTCTTCCTCCTTCCCGTATTTTTTCAAGTACGCCTTGGCGTCCTTGCGGCGAGGCACGCGCATGCTCCGCATGACATAATACCTCTACATGCCTCTGCCATCCACCGGCGGCTTTACCTTGAAAGGAGATTAGACTCCCGCCAGAACGAACTTATTACTTACCTGCCGCTTACAGCGGTGGGAGTCTTATCTGCTTTCAAGATAAAATTTCACCCGAACGATAGCATGCAGCTATATAATCCCTTGGCTGATAATAGAAATCCGTATTATAATCTGACAGATGATCATCAATCCAGGAATGATAAACCTCCCAAATCCAATCTGTTATCGCTTCATTTGAATACGAATCTTCTATCAGACGTTCATACACCTCCCCCATGATCCAATAATCAGGAACTCTATATCTGCACTCCTTTTCATTATCAAAATCACCTTGCGTTATTCCATATTCTTCTATAAACTCAACTGCTACCGTTTCTATTGGTTCACAATGAAAAACATCTGCGTACTCGTAAATTCTTTCAATAGCCTCTTTCCCAAGCTCATCTGTAATTTCTTTTCTTGTCCTTTTCATCCCTCTTCCAATATATTCAATTAAGCTGCATGTAAAGAATAGTTTATTATTATTTTTTGTTCCCATACACTACCTCGCTTCCAATAAAGTCTAGAGTATCAAGAGCAGAAATAGTATGGAAACTAATTTGATGAGTTGGATGATTAAACTTTACAAGTTCCCAAAATGCTGCCCTTGATCTCTTCCCATCCATAAAGTTCTGAACATAGTTAAATATTGAATCATCAGCCATAGGGCCTTCTACAATCTCATAACTGTGAGACTCTCCGTTTCCGCAAGCGATAATAACATCCTAATAGTACCCCTTACTTTTTATAACATGACTGCCCTTCCAAACTCAACATCCAAAACCAGCCCCATTTCTTCTGTATACTGCTCTTCCGTACGCAGCAAGAAAAAATCTTCTTTCATGTCTTCCGTAATTTCCTGAAGCATGCCCGCTGCAAAGAGTTTCTGAAATTCGTTGTCATATACATTGATGCAAAACTGCCCTGCCTGTCTCATTAGTCTTTTTGTAAAACCTTCATATTTTAATCTTGTCAGTATCTCATCCGCCGCTTGTTCTCTGTTTATAAAAATAGTCTTTGTATTCTCTTCTATGATTTTAAACTCTCGGCTTACTTTAGCGAAGGGGAATCTTCCTTTTCTAAATTCTCCTAAAATATCTTTTTTGTCCAGACTTTCTCCCCGGAAATGATACAGCATTCTAAAATATTTAGACACGGAGTCCAACGAAGATATGTCAACTTCATCCTCCAGTAAATCTTTCGTAACCGCAATCTGTTGTTTCTGTCCCGGAACATATTCTTTTTCAACAAATTGGAATATATAAGTCTTGCTCTCCCCGACGCCTCTTTTCCCCTCTCTATTGCATCTTCCCGCTGCCTGAATGATGGAATCCACTCCGGCTAACTGTCTGTAAACTGATTGAAAATCTAAATCCACTCCGGCTTCTACAAGGCTGGTTGATATCACGATACATCTTTCTCCATCCTGCAAGCGCTTCCTGATCTCAGCCAACACGCGTTTTCTGTGGCAGGGGTACATGCACGTGGAGAGATGATATACTCCTTCTTTTCCCAGTCTTTTATAGATGATTTGTGCCCTCTTTTTCGTATTCACTATACATAGTGCCTGGCTTTCTGTTTCCAGTCTGGCAACTAAATCGTCCTCCGATATCGTTTCCAAATTTTGAAAGGATACACGTTTAAAAAACTGGAACTGTTCCTTGCATCTGGGACACAATTCTTTTGGTGTTATATCTTCCTGAAAAAATTGTGATAATGCCGGCTGTGTTGCTGTACACAGAACAATGCTTGACCGATAACGTTTTAAAAGTTCTTCCATCATGGCTATACATGGTTTTAAATAATCATTTGGCAGCATCTGCGCCTCATCAAAAATAATCACACTGTTCGCAATATTATGGAGCTTCCTGCATTTAGATGATTTATTTGCAAATAGCGACTCAAAAAACTGGACATTTGTCGTAACAATCACCGGCTTATCCCAGTTTTCTGCTGCCAATTGCATTGGCTTTAATTCTTCATCACTTTCATAATCTACATTGCAATGATTTTCCAGGACATTATTCTTGCCCAGAATCTCACTGAAAACTTTGGCATTCTGTTCAATAATGCTTGTATAAGGAATCACATAAATAATTCGTTCCATATTATTCTTAACGGCATGTTGGAGGGCAAAGGCCAGTGAGGCCACTGTTTTTCCGCCTCCAGTTGGTACTGTAAGGCTAAAAAGTCCTCTGTCTGAATTTCCCATATCCAGACAGTTTTTAAGTATTTCCGTCCTTCTGCCGTTTACCGTATCAATATCCGTATTAGCCAGCCAGCCTAAAATATGTTTTTTTAGTCTGCCAAGCAATATTTCAACGGAATCACCTGAATCTCTGGCTGTTTCCCCTAGTTTCATAAAATTTTCAGTATCTAAAAAATCAGCATCCACCAGACAAGAATAGAGCATTCTGATAAAAGTACTTAGCGTAAAATCTATATTTGGGGCGCCATTTGGATTAAACGGAGGATTTGACAAAGGTGGAACACTAATTTCTTTTTTATATGCCTGATAGTCTTTCACGTTTTTCTTCAGCCTTCCCTTTAAGGTAGACGCCGTACTTGTATTCGAGTCCTCTCCCGTATCTGGCAAGCCTGCATGATGCCCCGCTATACAGTAACTAAGAAAGCCATACATGCCGCCTATTTCATAGCATAATTTTGCCCCAGCGGTAGAATGGTCAACACGTATATCGCTTCCTGCCAAACGTTGCTGAAATTCCTTGGAATATTTTCCAATATCATGCAGCATGCCACAACAATAGCCCCAATCATAGCAGCCAAAGGCCTTTGCAAATTCTGCTGATAAATCGGCTACATTTGTCAAGTGCTCCTTTAACGTTTGTTCTCCTGAATCTTCTGCAATATGCGCTAAATATCTCATTGAGTTCCTCCTTTTTTCTAACATAGTGAACATAATAAATCCAAAGCTAGTACTGTAAAGAAGATCTCCTTTTCTTATCATGGCTCAACTTGTGCCTTCATATCGGCATCTTGTACCTTATTGCTGAGCAGGGAGTGGCGTGGTCCAGTATTGTGCTTTGCAGTATAAAGGTCAATTTCAATCCACACTCCTACGCAGGGAGTGACCAATTAATGACTGATATATAATTGATTTAGAGTTATTTCAATCCACACTCCCACGCAGGGAGTGACCAAGCGGGTACATCTGCGACAAATGCACCAACTGATTTCAATCCACACTCCCACGCAGGGAGTGACTTTTTTGGGCAAGGCTTAGCTATTGGCATCAAAGATTTCAATCCACACTCCCACGCAGGGAGTGACTTTCTGGCTCTTATGCCTACACATAAATAACACCGATTTCAATCCACACTCCCACGCAGGGAGTGACTCCGTTCTACCGCCTAAGCGGTTTTTATCCTTCTATTTCAATCCACACTCCCACGCAGGGAGTGACCGGATTTCTATCCGTCCTTTTTAATGTTTCACGTATTTCAATCCACACTCCCACGCAGGGAGTGACTCGACTGGCGTTAATGTTACGGAATGCTACATAATATTTCAATCCACACTCCCACGCAGGGAGTGACAAAGAAAACGATCACAAACGTAGAAGTATGGACAATTTCAATCCACACTCCCACGCAGGGAGTGACTCAAAATCTTGCGTCATGCTCATGACTGGAACAATTTCAATCCACACTCCCACGCAGGGAGTGACGATGCTATTTTATTATAGCTCAGAAAATAAAAGATTTCAATCCACACTCCCACGCAGGGAGTGACTCGTCTTCCGCATCCTGAATAAAAACTTCAAAACATTTCAATCCACACTCCCACGCAGGGAGTGACGAGATACGGGACACCGGTTGTTTTTGTAAAAGAATTTCAATCCACACTCCCACGCAGGGAGTGACCTGGCACCCCCGGGTTATTCGGTGACACAAACTTATTTCAATCCACACTCCCACGCAGGGAGTGACGAAGCAGCGTCCTTTATCCTGCCCCATGTACTGCTATTTCAATCCACACTCCCACGCAGGGAGTGACTTATCCTGCTGATTTTCCGTTCCTTGAATATCCTATTTCAATCCACACTCCCACGCAGGGAGTGACGACAGAAATCTATAACCCAGAGGGATTATATTGATTTCAATCCACACTCCCACGCAGGGAGTGACAGCAAAATCACACAATTTATGCATAAGAGAATTATGCTTTTCCCCTAAAATTTTATACCATTCTCTTAAATATTACAATTCTTTTCGCACAAATCCCCATTTTTTTGTATTTTATATTACAATTTATACTTTTATTTGGTGCGAATCTCCCAGTAGATTCATGTCCACTTAGCATTCGCACTTTATAATTCGTATAATAATTTTACCATTTACTCACATCCCAAGTAGGTAAACCTCAGTGCCTTGACAAAATAAGATAATGTTGATGGAGCCGAAAAATATAAACAAACTTTATGACAGAGCCTTCAGCCCCGTAGCCGTTACGCCGAAAAATACACCTATAAATACCTATAATTTGCACACAGCTCTGTCCATCTGTTTTTATTCATCAAAACAACCTTTTAATTCATAAACCATATGAAAATTTAAAAAGGTCCCTATATCAAGCTGTAATCAGTCAATATAGGGAACTTCTGTTTGACGAAAAAACGTCACCTGCCATAGAGTGACAATATCCTGTTCTGTTTATTCCATTCTTATCTGATAAGCCAACTGTAATCCTGTCTGCAATCTACCACATAATCGGCATAGACTATATCATCCACTATCTGAAAGATTATCACATAGCGTTTTTCAAACAGAATAAAACGGTAAGCATTTCTGGGAATATATTCACCTGTAAGCCACGGACATCTCTGCGGCATCATCTCCAACGAATTTGCGGTCTTTTCAAATTCAACTGTCAACCGTTCTGCCGCTTCAGGGCTAACCTGTGTCAAAAATGCAGCATGAGAAATAAGCATCTGCGCTGCCCTTTCCGATATAATGACACGGTATTTATTCTGCTGTTCCACGACCTGATGCCTCCTTGACTGCACTACGCATCATCGTAGTAACTTCACTGACAGAGTATCCTTTGCTACCATGCATCCTGTCCTCCTCGACGGCAAGCAATTCCTCACGAAGCTTCAGCATTTTTTCCCGTCTATTATAGGTTTCAATATCCATAACAACCAAATCACCCTCGCCATTTTTAGTAAGGAAAACCGGTTCTGCGGTTTTTCTACACATCTCCGCAATCTCATTGTAATTCTGACGTATTGCTGCAGATGGACGGATATTCATAACGGCACCTCCTTGATTTTGTAATGGTAGTAATATTCTAATCATATTATATCCATTTCATACTACAAAGTCAATTACAACACATAAATTTTTACAATAACAAATCCATCATCTCTTTAACGACACAATCTTCCATTCTTCCCGCACTGGCAAGGACATGCATATTGACACAATCGCTTACGTTCTTCCATATCAGACTTCCGTATTTTAGATTTTTAAGAATAGACTTCAAAAAGTCTAAAAGCTCTAGCACTAATTTTTAGTGGAAAAGAAATACACCATATATTTGACGCTTACTTAAGGATAGCTGGTTATGGTTTTGTAAGCGCATTTCAATCCACACTCCCACACAGGGAGTGACGAAATCCTGGCACGGACTCCCGCCGCAGATAAAGTTATTTCAATCCACACTCCCACGCAGGGAGTGACACCTAAAAAGAAACGTAAGAAATTGATGTGGGTTATTTCAATCCACACTCCCACGCAGGGAGTGACTGAGCCAGGTTAAAGCGATCTCTGGCGCCACAGGTATTTCAATCCACACTCCCACGCAGGGAGTGACTAAAATAAAAAGATTTCAAGGGGGATGGAAACTATATTTCAATCCACACTCCCACGCAGGGAGTGACCTGGCTGTCATGCTGCCGATGCTGCTGAACATGGATTTCAATCCACACTCCCACGCAGGGAGTGACAGCTGGAACTTGAGCTGAATACCTCCGGAACATTTATTTCAATCCACACTCCCACGCAGGGAGTGACCAAGGTTTCCGCACAGGCGGCAAAAGTTTCCGCAATTTCAATCCACACTCCCACGCAGGGAGTGACTGGGACTGGTGGTGTAACAAAATCATATGTAGACGATTTCAATCCACACTCCCACGCAGGGAGTGACACAGGTTCATTACCCGTCATTAAATACTCAATTATTTCAATCCACACTCCCACGCAGGGAGTGACGATGTCACAGCGCAGATATTCTGGCTCAAGAATCATTTCAATCCACACTCCCACGCAGGGAGTGACAGCTTCGGATGCCAAAATAAGTACTTTAAAGGCGATTTCAATCCACACTCCCACGCAGGGAGTGACATTGCACAAAATCTTCCGCAAGTACTCCAAAGCGATTTCAATCCACACTCCCACGCAGGGAGTGACGACGCTGGTTATTGGTTTGGATATTACTGCAATGAATTTCAATCCACACTCCCACGCAGGGAGTGACAGGACGCTGGTTATTGGTTTGGATATTATTGCAATGAATTTCAATCCACACTCCCACGCAGGGAGTGACGGTGTATCTGTAAGAACGTACACAGATAAGCAACTTATTTCAATCCACACTCCCACGCAGGGAGTGACGCGACATATGGAGTATAATGCAGTAAAGGAGATATTTCAATCCACACTCCCACGCAGGGAGTGACCATTTACCGCAAAATCAGCCTGCAGCTCTATGAATTTCAATCCACACTCCCACGCAGGGAGTGACACAAAAAGCCTCGATGCTTTGATGGGAGATCTGAGATTTCAATCCACACTCCCACGCAGGGAGTGACTCTTGGTGCAGAATACAGTGTTTTCTTTGTGGACATTTCAATCCACACTCCCACGCAGGGAGTGACTTATTTCTACGGTTCCGTCCCGGATATCCGCAAAATTTCAATCCACACTCCCACGCAGGGAGTGACGATGGATTTCTTTGGCATTGGCTTGGATTCACGATTTCAATCCACACTCCCACGCAGGGAGTGACGTTGTCGGATAATATTTCTGATAATTCATAGAATGATTTCAATCCACACTCCCACGCAGGGAGTGACGAAGTATGAATATAGAGAGTTGGAGTGTAGTTGATATTTCAATCCACACTCCCACGCAGGGAGTGACAGTTAGCAAAATTGTATCTAAACAATTTATATGGATTTCAATCCACACTCCCACGCAGGGAGTGACGAATTGGCAGGGTAATCATAACATCCCGACTTTATATTTCAATCCACACTCCCACGCAGGGAGTGACGGATTTAGATCCGCCCCTTTTTAATGTTTCACGTATTTCAATCCACACTCCCACGCAGGGAGTGACGCTATACGTCAGCAGATGGCAAAAATTCAAGATGCGATTTCAATCCACACTCCCACGCAGGGAGTGACAATGTAATCGCAGTTATATAGATTATCGTAATTTTCCGATTTCAATCCACACTCCCACGCAGGGAGTGACGATGTGATAAACCAGTTGTCAAGAGATTATTCAATTTCAATCCACACTCCCACGCAGGGAGTGACTAATAGTATCAAATAGTATCAATCAGAACCGATATTTCAATCCACACTCCCACGCAGGGAGTGACTTAATTGTCCTATCTGCAATCTTCCCGCCGGAGATTTCAATCCACACTCCCACGCAGGGAGTGACCGAGCATATATCTTCCCTGCTGAGAAATATGGGATTTCAATCCACACTCCCACGCAGGGAGTGACGTACTGCCCCGGATTTAATATTCCACCGATGTACTATTTCAATCCACACTCCCACGCAGGGAGTGACTGTTTCAGCATCTAATCCCGCAAATCCGGCTATATTTCAATCCACACTCCCACGCAGGGAGTGACGTTGATCTTTTTAAAAAAGCAAATTCCAGGAACGATTTCAATCCACACTCCCACGCAGGGAGTGACAAACGAGGATGGGACGTACACTATTTTCATCGATATTTCAATCCACACTCCCACGCAGGGAGTGACAAGCTTCGGATGCCAAAATAAGTACTTTAAAGGCGATTTCAATCCACACTCCCACGCAGGGAGTGACCAATTCTGCAGCTCTTTCCATAATGCCTGCGCAATTTCAATCCACACTCCCACGCAGGGAGTGACTAACATTCAAATTTCCGTATCGTACTGCCCTGCAAATTTCAATCCACACTCCCACGCAGGGAGTGACAAACAATTTGACGCATTTTATTGTGATGTCGGGAATTTCAATCCACACTCCCACGCAGGGAGTGACGCAGGAACCTTCTCGATTTCTCCGTTTTCGTACCTATTTCAATCCACACTCCCACGCAGGGAGTGACGCCCTTCCCTTTGTCTTTCATATATGGTCCGGTATTTCAATCCACACTCCCACGCAGGGAGTGACGCTTATAGCGTCAGATATCGCATCAGCCACCTGGATTTCAATCCACACTCCCACGCAGGGAGTGACGGCTTAGCATAGATGTGGTGTTATAAGGTACGGGAATTTCAATCCACACTCCCACGCAGGGAGTGACTGAGGCGTGTCTGTTAATTGACAGCCTGGTTGATATTTCAATCCACACTCCCACGCAGGGAGTGACCTGATGTGGTGCCGCCAGCGATCCGGCAGCCGAGGATTATTTCAATCCACACTCCCACGCAGGGAGTGACAAATTATTTTTATCAATGACTGATAACTATGCGGAATTTCAATCCACACTCCCACGCAGGGAGTGACCGTATCTGCGCCAGGCTTGCGAATGCCACGGAGCAATTTCAATCCACACTCCCACGCAGGGAGTGACAAATAAATACTGCCAATATCAATCTTGGAAATATTATTTCAATCCACACTCCCACGCAGGGAGTGACGCCAGTTCGGCTGAGGACGTTGGAATCGCAGAACTATTTCAATCCACACTCCCACGCAGGGAGTGACTGTCGAAACCGGCGTTTCGCAGTGCCGTTATGATGATTTCAATCCACACTCCCACGCAGGGAGTGACTTTCTAAACTGACAAAGAGCGGCGTAATAGAAGAGATTTCAATCCACACTCCCACGCAGGGAGTGACAATCCGTTCTTTGCCTCCATACTGCCGTCTTGGAATTTCAATCCACACTCCCACGCAGGGAGTGACCATCAGGAATAAACGTCTCCGAATGCTACATAATATTTCAATCCACACTCCCACGCAGGGAGTGACCCATCAAACCAGCCTCAATTCCGTATAGTTTACAATTTCAATCCACACTCCCACGCAGGGAGTGACCCGCCGTCAAAGTCCTGGGTTATACTCATTACCGATTTCAATCCACACTCCCACGCAGGGAGTGACCCCGTGGATCTAAATTTTTCTTCCTTTGCAAGAAGAATTTCAATCCACACTCCCACGCAGGGAGTGACCAAACAGGACTTTATAAATGCAGTTTGTATATGTGATTTCAATCCACACTCCCACGCAGGGAGTGACGATTTGGTAACTTAACATTTAGGAGGGGCAGGATATTTCAATCCACACTCCCACGCAGGGAGTGACCAGTTTGTCCGAATTGATCAGGAAGATGACGATATTTCAATCCACACTCCCACGCAGGGAGTGACTGAAAACGGAGTAAATACTAGTCTACTCCCATAAATTTCAATCCACACTCCCACGCAGGGAGTGACTAAGTGGCAGAACTACGTCACGTCCCTCTGGTACATTTCAATCCACACTCCCACGCAGGGAGTGACGTCAGCTTGTGTCGGTTGGAGATTTTGATACGTTGATTTCAATCCACACTCCCACGCAGGGAGTGACGATCCAAGATATCTGTATACTATCTTGACCACAATTTCAATCCACACTCCCACGCAGGGAGTGACTTATCGCAGATAGATTGAGCATCGAAAAGAACAATTTCAATCCACACTCCCACGCAGGGAGTGACGGCAAAATTGCACAATTTAGATGTAAAATAATTATGCTATTCTTCTAAAATTTTATACTATTCTCGTACATATTACAATTCATTCCGCATAAATTTCTAATTTTTTTATCTATATACTATATCTTACTCTTTTAATTGGTGCGAATCTCCCAGGAAATTTATGTTCACTTCACATTCGCACCTTATACTTTTACTTCATAAGATTAATGATTACCATTTTACTCGCAGACAATTGTTAAATCGCGACCTCATTAATTATACTGTTTTTTTGCTTCTTTTATATAATTTTCTCTCTACAAATATAAAAACGTAATAACCTCACCAACAAATCCACAACTCACAAAGAAGATGATTTGCAGCCGCTAGATATCAGATTAACCTAATACCCTTTTTAAACTGTCCTGTTATATTCCAGGAATATCCTTCTTCTTTTTTTCCAGGTGATACGGTTGACATTTCCGAAATCACCTGCGGGTTTCTACCACGTTTTATCTGACTTTTAGCGGGAAACCACACTATCTTCTTAAGGAATTCCATTCTATACTCATCCTTCAGAAAGTCTTTTCCATCCCCTTAACTCCCTGTGCCTCATTTCCCTTGCCCTCTATCAGAAACTACGCGATTTCTGCAGCTCTTTCAAATTTCTCATGTGGCCCCGCTTTTCCCGCTTCAAGACTATTTTCATACCCTATATTAATGTCATGTTCTAGAAGATAGGCAGCCCTACGGAGCCGATCTAGCACTTAATTAACCCTACCAACATCAATAGCCTGCCCTTTGAAACTTGTGGTATTGAACCTTATATTACAGAAAGCAATACCAAACTTCTCTATCCGCTCACGAAATGATGACAGGTTTACTTCAAAATCCTCCTGACGTTACCTCTTAGAAGATAGGGTATCAGGTGTTCTTCTAAGCTCCACCCCAATTCTCACTGGATACTTTTCTTGAAAACTCCGCCTTAAACGCATCGTTTCCTATAAACTCCTGAAAAAAGAAGTCATCTTCTCAAATCACTAAGCCTCTATACCGTATGCAACAAAGGTACGTTTCCAAAGTCAGCTATAACATTTTGGAATAGGATATCCCAGCTGTCCCAATAAATGAATTATTTTCTAAGAACCAGACCATCGTAGAACCGGTCATCACTCACTTTAAACTCAATATGTGCATCAATAGGCACAGATTGTGTCATCATGTTGCTGCAAAAACAAATGTGTCCCTCGCCTGGAAATTCACAGTGATCGATTTCCATAGGCAAAGTTATCCACAAATGAATTTATGAAACTCACCTATTCTGCTCATAAAGTTGATGGTAAAATAAAAAAAGCCCTATATTAACCTGCAATCGGTCAATATAGGGGCTTTTTATTTTTCTTCAACGAATAGACTAATTGATAAAAATCTCTATTTAAATTATCAACGAAACTTGACTATGCATTCTTCTTAGCAATTGCAGCCTGAGCAGCAGCCAGTCTTGCAATCGGAACACGGAATGGTGAGCAGGATACATAATCCAGACCAATTGTGTTGCAGAATTCAACTGAACTTGGGTCTCCGCCGTGCTCGCCGCAGATACCTACGTGCAGACTTGGATTAACCGGTTTTCCTAACTTCAGTGACATTTCCATTAACTTACCAACACCTGTCTGGTCAAGTTTTGCAAATGGGTCATTCTCGAAGATCTTGGTGTCATAGTAAGCATCTAAGAACTTACCAGCATCATCACGTGAGAATCCGTATGTCATCTGTGTTAAGTCATTGGTTCCGAAGCAGAAGAAGTCAGCTTCTTTCGCAATATCATCAGCTGTCAGGCAGGCTCTTGGAATCTCGATCATAGTACCAACTTCATACTTAAGCTCGATTCCAGCTGCTGCGATCTCAGCATCAGCTGTCTCAACAACGATATTCTTTACAAACTTAAATTCTTTGATATCTCCAACCAGCGGAATCATGATTTCCGGGCAAACGCTCCAGTCAGCGTGTGCTTTCTGTACGTTGATAGCTGCACGGATGATAGCCTTTGTCTGCATCTTTGCGATCTCTGGGTAAGTTACTGCAAGACGGCATCCACGGTGTCCCATCATTGGGTTGAATTCATGAAGGGAATCAATGATTGTCTTGATCTGCTCTACAGTCTTGCCCTGAGCATCTGCAAGTTTCTTGATATCCTCTTCTTCTGTAGGAACGAATTCATGAAGCGGTGGGTCTAAGAAACGGATGGTAACCGGGTTTCCTTCCAGTGCTTCAAACAGACCTTCAAAGTCACCCTGCTGTACAGGAAGGATCTTTTCGAGTGCTGCTTCTCTTTCTTCTAATGTATCTGAGCAGATCATTTCACGGAATGCGTCGATTCTGTCGCCCTCGAAGAACATGTGCTCTGTACGGCAGAGTCCGATACCTTCTGCCCCGAGTTCGCGAGCTTTCTTAGCATCTTCCGGTGTATCTGCGTTTGTACGAACTTTCATGGTTCTGTACTTGTCAGCCCATCCCATGATTCTTCCGAACTCACCAGCGATTGTAGCGTCTACAGTCGGGATTAATCCGTCATAGATGTTACCTGTAGAACCATCCAGTGAGATTGCATCTCCTTCGTGGTATTCTTTTCCGCCAAGTGTAAACTTCTTGTTTGCTTCGTCCATAACGATGTCGCCGCATCCTGATACACAGCATGTACCCATTCCACGTGCAACAACGGCAGCGTGAGATGTCATACCGCCGCGTACTGTCAGGATACCCTGAGCAGCTTTCATACCTTCGATATCTTCCGGTGAAGTTTCAAGACGTACAAGTACGACTTTTTCGCCTCTTGCAGCCCACTCTTTTGCATCGTCAGCTGTAAATACAACTTTACCGCAAGCAGCTCCTGGTGAAGCTCCGAGTGCTTTGCCAACCGGTACGGCAGCTTTCAGCGCAGCAGCATCAAACTGTGGGTGAAGCAGTGTATCTAAGTTTCTAGGATCGATCATTACAACAGCTTTTTCTTCTGTGATCATTCCTTCGTCTACTAAATCGCATGCAATCTGCAGAGCAGCCTGAGCTGTTCTCTTACCATTACGTGTCTGCAGCATGTAGAGTTTTCTGTCTTCGATCGTGAACTCCATGTCCTGCATATCTCTGTAGTGGTCTTCCAGTTTATCACAGATTGCTACAAACTGATCATAAACTTCAGGCATAACTTCATGCAGCTGAGAAATCTTCTGAGGTGTACGAACACCGGCAACAACGTCCTCGCCCTGTGCGTTCATCAGGAATTCTCCCATGAGCTTCTTCTCGCCTGTAGCAGGATCACGTGTAAATGCAACACCTGTACCTGATGTGTCGCCCATGTTACCGAATGCCATCATCTGTACGTTAACAGCGGTTCCCCATGAATACGGGATATCATTGTCACGACGGTATACGTTAGCTCTCGGGTTGTCCCATGAACGGAATACAGCTTTAATAGCGCCCATCAGCTGTTCCTTCGGATCAGTTGGGAACTCTTCGCCGATCATAGCTTTATATTCATCTTTGAACTGTCCGGCCAGAACCTTCAGATCTTCTGCCGTCAGGTCAACGTCCTGTGTTACGCCTTTTTCTTCTTTCATCTTATCGATGAGCTCTTCAAAGTATTTCTTACCAACTTCCATAACTACGTCAGAGTACATCTGGATGAATCTTCTGTAGCAGTCCCATGCCCAGCGCGGATTGCCGGACTTAGCAGCCAGTACGTCAACTACTTCTTCATTTAAACCAAGGTTCAGGATAGTGTCCATCATACCTGGCATAGAAGCTCTTGCTCCTGAACGAACGGAAACAAGAAGCGGGTTCTCTTTATCACCAAATTTCTTTCCGGTTACTTCTTCCATCTTTGTGATGGCATCCATAATCTGATCCATAATCTCGTCATTGATCTTTCTGCCATCTTCATAATACTGGGTACAAGCTTCTGTCGTGATTGTAAATCCCTGTGGTACAGGAAGACCCAGGTTTGTCATCTCAGCAAGGTTAGCACCTTTACCACCAAGCAGGTTTCTCATGGTTGCATTACCTTCCGTAAACATATAAACCCATTTTGCCATTTTTTAATGACCTCCTAAATAATTTTTTCAAATAAAACTGCACTAAGTCGCATATAATATTCTAATGGTTTTGGTTATGCTCGTCAAGCATTTTGTCCGTAAATTTGCACAAGATTTGCAAGTTTTTTTTGTGTAATATTCCTTTTTTCGATTTCTTTTCAACTTTTCTTCGGAATTATTCACAATTTTCTTTTTGGTATCAGGTTAAAACCGGGCAAATCTCACTGTACACAGTAGTTTCCCCGGTTTTAACGATTTCTTTTTGTACCTATTATTATGCGTCTTTTAAAAATGCAAGATATCCTTTCAGCGCTTCATAAATATCGGCTTTACTGGAGACTTCCCAGGGCGCATGCATGTTCAGTACAGGTATCCCGCAGTCAATCACATTCATCCCATAGTCGGCCATCAGATAGGCTATGGTACCGCCTCCCCCTTTGTCTACCGCTCCCAGTTCCGCCGTTTGGATAACGACCTTATATTTGTCCATAATCTGCCGCAGCTGGGCCATATATTCAGGATTTGCGTCGTTTCCGCCGGATTTTCCTCCGCTGCCGGAATATTTGTTAAAGACCAGGCCGTTTCCGAGATATGCGGAATTCTTTTTCTCATAATACTCTTCAAACATAGGGTCATAGGCTGCGCTGACATCCGAGGAAAGCATCTGGGAATGGCTCAGAGCCCGGCGCAGCTTCAATTCGGAAAAGTCACCGCACAGATCCATAATCTCTGCCACTGTATTTTCAAAAAAATGAGAGCGCATACCTGTGGCGCCTGTGCTGCCGATCTCCTCTTTGTCTACCAGAAGACAACACGAGGTCCGCCTGGACATCTTCAGTTCCAGAAGTGCAAGCAAAGAGGTAAAGGCACAGCTTCTGTCATCTTGCCCATATGCCAATATCATACTCCGGTCCAGGCCGCAGTCTCTGGCCCTGCCGGCAGGTACGATCTCCAGTTCTGCAGAAATAAAGTCTTCTTCTTTGATCTGATACTGCTCCTGAAGCAACTTTAAAATTGTCTGTTTTACCATTTCCGTTTCTTTTTTATCATCATCGCTGTTTATAAATTCCAGATGTTTCTTCGTATTACTCTTTTTGAGCTCCGTCTTTGCACATGGCAGATTGCCAATAAGAAGATCCAGTTTTTCGGCGTCAATCAGTTCCTTTACTTTCTTTTCATTCTGCTCTCTCCCAAGATGGGGCAGGAGGTCTGTAATGACAAATACCGGATCCTTCTCCTTTTCTCCGATTTTGATCTCCGTTTTGGTGCCGTCCTTTCTGACAACTACGCCATGAAGTGCCAGAGGCAGCGCCAGCCACTGATACTTTTTGATGCCTCCGTAATAATGCGTGTCCAGATACACATTCCCCTTTTCCTCATAAAGCGGAACCTGCTTCACGTCGATCCGCGGGGAATCGATATGTGCACCCAGTATGTTCATACCCTTTTCAAAAGGCTCTGTGCCGATCTGAAAGAGCACCACGGTTTTATCCATCTGGCAGGCATATACTTTATCCCCGGGCTTCAGCGGCTCCTTTGCCTCCCGGATCTGATCCAGATCCCGGTACCCCTGGGCCCTGGCGAGTTTGATCGCCGACGCTGCACACTCCCGTTCCGTTTTACTGCAGTCCAAAAAATGACAGTATGCATGGCAGATATCCTCCACACGTTTTCTCTCCTCCGCACCGTAATAGTTCCAGGCATTTTTTCTCTCCATAACTACTTCCTCTTTCTACTTTTATATTCTGCATCATTGCTTTTACTAAAAGATAGTATGGATGATTCTGCCAGAATCTATTCTTTCTGCATAGGAAAAGACGGGATTTCAGTCCTGCCGCGGCGGCGGCTGTTCCTTCATCCCGTCTTCCTGTTACTTACCTGCCGGGCAGTCTTACTGCCTGTATTGCGGCATTGATTTTGTCAAAAACGATTGGCACTGCCATTTGCGCAGCCAGATTAATTCATATCTTTTAAAAATGCGCAGTATGCTCTGTAAGCCTCATAGACATCCGCCTTGCTTGACACCTCCCATGGTGCATGCATGCAGAGCACTGCGACTCCGCCGTCTATCACTTCCATTCCGAACTGAGCCAGTATGTATGCTATAGTGCCGCCTCCTCCGACATCGATCTTGCCCATCTCTGTCATCTGGAAGGCAACCTGATTTTTATCAAATACTCTGCGCAGCTTTGCGATATACTCCGCATTCGCATCGTTGGAACCGCTCTTTCCCCTGGAGCCCGTGTGCTTCTTGATCACAAGTCCGTTTCCAAAGAAAGAAGAAGATTTCTTATCATACACATCTGCATACATTGGATCATACGCGGCCCCTACATCGGAGGAAATCATTGTTGAATTCGCAAGTGCATGGCGGAGCTTCAATTCAGAGAAAACGCTCATCTTATCCAGCAGATCTGCAACTGCATTTTCAAAGAAACGGGAATGCATTCCGGTAGCACCGACGCTTCCGATTTCCTCTTTATCTACCAGGATACAGCAGGAAGTGCGTTTCACATCCTGTACATCCAGCATAGCAGCGAGTGAGGTATAAGCACATACGCGGTCATCCTGACCATAAGCCATGATCATACTTCTGTCCAGTCCGCAGTCCCTGGCCTTTCCTGCCGGTACAACTTCCAGCTCGGCAGACATCAGGTCTTCTTTTTCAATATCATAAGTCTCTTTCAGAAGCTTCAGAATCTGTGCGGCAGCCGCGTCCTTTTCCTCGCCTGCCAGCGGCCTGCTTCCAATCAGGATATCCAGGTTTTCCCCCTCCACCACTGTGTTTGCTTTCTTTTCCAGCTGCTTGCCTGAAAGATGTATCAGCAGATCCGTTACTACAAAAACCGGATCTTCGTCTTTTTCTCCAATTGAAACCTCTACCGTAGTTCCGTCTTTGCGTACTACTACTCCATGGATTGCCAGCGGAATCGTCACCCACTGATATTTTTTAATGCCGCCATAATAATGTGTATCAAAATACGCGAATCCACTTTCCTCATACAATGGATTCTGTTTCAGATCCATGCGCGGGGAATCGATGTGTGCACCGAGAATGTTCATACCATTCTCAACCGGTTCCTCTCCAATGTTAAAAAGCGCAATTGATTTGCCCATCCATGCAGCATACACCTTATCTCCGGGTTTCACTTCATTTGCCTTGGAGAGTTCTATGTAACCGGCAGCCTCAGCCTGTCTGATGACTTCTGTAACACACTCGCGTTCTGTTTTCCCTGTATCCAGAAACTTTTTGTAGTCACCTGTCAGCGATTCCAGTTCTTTTAACTGATCTTCTGTATAAACTTCCCACAAATTTTTTTCCATATCCTTTACCGCCCCCTGCAGATACTTGCAGTCTACGGATGCTCCAGTATCCGAAGGGCGCAGACACTGTATGCAAAATGCGTGCCTGCGTTATCCTTTCTTTTAATTTTATATTTACCGTCTGGAGAAAATGCCCCACACGTTTTGTACCAGATGCTGCTGATAGCAGATTAGGACGCAGCTCTTTTTCTAAAGAGTACGCCCTAAAATTGTTAAAATCTTAACTTTTCCTCGAAGTATGCTTTCAGATCTTCGATTTTGATTCTTTCCTGTTCCATGGTGTCTCTGTCTCGTACCGTCACAGCACCGTCTTCCTCTGAATCAAAGTCGTAGGTCACACAGAACGGTGTTCCGATCTCATCCTGACGGCGGTAACGTTTTCCAATATTTCCACGGTCGTCGAATTCACAGTTATAAAGTTTGGACAATTCTGCAAATACCTTTTCCGCACCCTCGTTCAGCTTCTTGGACAACGGCAGAACACCAATCTTCACCGGCGCAAGCGCAGGATGAAAATGCAGAACAGTACGCATGTCTCCGCCCTCCAGCTCTTCCTCGTCATATGCGCTGCAGAGGAATGCCAGTACCATACGGTCCGCTCCCAGTGACGGTTCGATTACATACGGGATGTATTTTTCTTTCTTCTCATCATCAAAATAGGACATATCCTGCTTCGATACTTCCTGATGCTGTGTCAGGTCATAGTCGGTTCTGTCCGCGATTCCCCACAGCTCGCCCCAACCAAACGGGAAAAGGAATTCCACGTCTGTAGTTGCCTTGCTGTAGAAGGAAAGTTCTTCTTTGTCGTGATCACGGTATCTGACCTCATCCTCTTTGAGCCCCAGTGAACTCAGCCAGTCAAGGCAGAACTGCTTCCAGTATGCAAACCAGTCCAGATCGGTGCCTGGCTCACAGAAGAATTCCAGCTCCATCTGCTCGAATTCTCTTGTACGGAAGGTAAAGTTACCGGGTGTGATCTCATTTCTGAAAGATTTTCCGATCTGTCCGATACCAAACGGGATCTTCTTTCTGGATGTTCTCTGGACATTTTTAAAATTCACAAAAATACCCTGGGCAGTCTCTGGTCTGAGGTAAACTGTGTTTTTCGCATCTTCCGTAACTCCCTGGAAGGTCTTAAACATCAGGTTAAACTGACGGATATCCGTAAAATTATGCTTTCCGCAGGAAGGGCACGGAATCTGGTGCTCTTCTATAAACGCGGACATCTGTTCCTGTGACCATGCGTCAACCGCGCCTTCGATTGCAATATCATGTTCCGCACAGTAGTCCTCAATAATCTTATCTGCCCTGAAACGCTCATGGCATTCCCGGCAGTCCATCAAAGGATCTGAAAATCCGCCCAGATGTCCGGATGCAATCCATGTCTGTGGGTTCATAAGAATCGCACAGTCCACGCCCACATTATAAGGGGACTCCTGAATGAACTTCTGCCACCAGGCTCTTTTCACGTTATTCTTTAGCTCTACACCGAGGTTTCCGTAATCCCATGTATTAGCAAGTCCACCGTATATCTCGGACCCCGGGTAAACAAATCCTCTTGTTTTGGCAAGAGCCACAATTTTATCCATCGTTTTTTCTACCATAATACTGCTCCTCACATTCTATTTCATCTCAATTGGTAACTATTATAACGGCTATGGGGGAGATTTTCAAGCCGTTTGCCCAAAAATCGGGATATAGTTAACGAGCTTTAGACTCGTTGACGGATGGCGGACGCGAATGACGAGGTGAGTCCGGGCGCTGGCGGGGCAATGTCTGCTGGTGAAATGTCCTGACACTGCGCGAAGAAGCTGTAGAAGAAAACGGAACGGGAAGGGAGGTACCACCGCATTTGGCCCGAATGCCGATGCATTCGCGCCGCAGGCGGTTTCAGAATTTGCCTGGTAAGGCAAATTCTGCCCTCCCTTCCCGTTCCGTTTTCTTCAACAGCTTCTAATCGCTCGCTTTATGGACTTTTCACCAGCAGACATTGCCCCGCCAGCGCCCGGACTCACCTCGTCATTCGCTGTTGCATCCAGACGGCAGGTAAAAGCTCATTCCCCGGAGGGGTCCCGTGCGGTTGCAGCGGATGGGATAGAATTGGTGGTTCTGTTATGTCGGCATTAGTTAATGCTATCTAACCAAAAACAGTTCAAAAGATTCCATGCATAAAAGCTCTAAAATTCATTTAAGCAGGATGCCTGATACGCATAGCCCATTCCATCCGCCTCCCCCGTCTAGGTCGCCACCCTGGCAACGACTTCTTTCCTACCGATCGGATGAACCAGCCAAGCGGACTGTAAGCGGCAAGCCCTCCGGCCTGTAGGGTCGGTTTCAAACGCCTTATAGCGGACGACTAGAAGCTCTTAGAGAGCCGGAGACACCCGGAAGGGATGAAAATTGATTCTCCAAAATCAATTTTCAATCCGGCCTGTGCTGAAAAAATATCAATTTTTCAGCGCATGCCGGTTGTGCCCTTCCGGGTGCCTCCGGCTCTCTTAGAGCTTCTTCGTTAAGCGGTCAGGATTTGAAACCGACCCTACAGGCCGGAGGGCTTGCCGCTTACAGTCCGCTTGGCGTCCTCACCCCATCCGCGCCGAGGCTAAAGCTCGTCGCTAACTCCCGTTTTATAGGAGAGTCTCAAGTATCTCCAGTGCCTTAAACCGTTTATCTACGTAGACTTCCCTGTATCGATCCAGTACCCGGGACAGTTGATCCAGCACTTTATCTGTCACATTAAATGTATACAACTTCTCTATTTTACTGCTTTCTATATATTGCATGCTATATAATGTCGAATTATCCAGATGGATGCCGTCTATGAGATCTCTGTCACATTCTGTGCATACCAGGCCTCCTTTTCGGACGCTGAATACAGCTGGGCGTTCCTTATCTCCGCACGACACGCACTGGAAAACTTCCGGACCCTCTCCGTTGATGCAGTAGGCCTTTAGTTCAAATATGTATCGGATGAGCCTGTTGGGAATATGCGGATTGGTCAGCGCTCTCATGGTCTGATATAAAAGTTTCAGCATTTCTCTCTCATCATTTGATTCTTTTGTATAATAATTTGCAAACTCGAGAAAATAAAAACCGTAATATGCGCCCATGATATCTTCCCGGAGTTCTGCAAAATAGTTCAGAACATTGACAGACTGTATCGTATGGGAAGAGCGACCCTCATACATGGTGAACTCCCCAAATGTAAACGGATTAACTGCGCCTACCAGAGGGCTGTTTGGACGCCTTGAGCCCTTGGCAAACGCAGCTAACTTTCCCTGTTCTTTTGTTAAAATTACTACTCTTCTGTCATATTCCCCAATTGGCGCTGTAGACAGAACCATACCTGTCAGTACAATCTGATTCACAATTGCTTACTCCCACACTTTTTTCCTTCATCTGCCCTTTCTCGTCTGCAGATTCCTGCATCTTATAGGACAGATAATCCTTCACACTTCCGGTTGCAAAAAACTTATTCCAGTATTCTTCTTCCATCAGATCACCTCTTCTTATGTGGTACATAATTCTGCGGCTTTGCCGCAGATCCGCCCGAAGGGCATGAGTTACGGGATGCCCTTGGGTATACATAATACTGCGGCTTTGCCGCAGCCCCGCCTGCCGGGTACTTGTTATATAATACCCTTGGGTTATACTATTAGGTTCTCCGATTCAAACAGCACTATACCTCGTAAAATCTACCAGCACATTTTGGACAAAATGCCTTGACACCCTTATTTTTTCTGGCTTTGCTCTATCTTTGCTCGTCCTGGTAGCCAAAGTTTTTCATCATAAAATCACTGTCACGCCAGTTTTTCTGCACTTTTACCCAGAGTTTTAGATTTACCCTGCAGTCGAGCAGACGCTCGATCTCATACCTCGCGGTGCTGCCGATTTTTTTCAGCATACTTCCCTGCTTTCCTATGATAATTCCTTTGTGTGAATCTCTCTCACAGATGATCGTGGCGTCGATATGCATGACCCGTTTTTCCATCTTCATACTGTCAATCGCCACGGCGATTCCGTGGGGAATTTCTTCCTGCAGGCAGTGCAGGGCCTTCTCACGGATGAGTTCTGCTACGATCTGGCGCTCGGGCTGATCCGTAATCGTGTCTTCATCATAAAATTGCGGCCCGTAAGGGAGATGCTGCATAATTACCTTGACCAGCTCATCTGTATTATCACCATTTCTTGCAGACACCGGCACGATCGCGGCAAAATCATACGCCTTACTATATGCATCTATAAAAGTCAGAACTTCTTCTTTTTTTACCATATCTGTCTTATTGATCACAAGGATAACCGGTGTCTTAACATGCTTCAGTTGTTCGATGATATGCTGCTCTCCGGCGCCTATAAAGGTGGACGGCTCCACGAGCCACAAGACTACATCCACCTCGTTCAGCGTCCTTTCTGCAACATTTACCATGTATTCGCCCAGCTTATTTTTGGCCTTGTGGATCCCCGGAGTATCTACGAATACAATCTGGCCTTCCTCCGTCGTCAGAACCGTCTGAATCCGGTTTCGGGTAGTCTGCGGTTTATTGGATGTAATCGCAATCTTCTGGCCGATCAGATAGTTCATTAAAGTAGACTTTCCCACATTTGGACGTCCGATCAAAGTAACAAATCCTGACTTATAATTTTCTTTCATTCTTTCACCTTTCATTTTGGCCTGAGTCAGAGTGTACATGGGCATTCACCGCCCCCGGCGGGCATCCGCTGCTGTGCGGACCGCCCCGTGCATAAACTGCACCACGGCGGATCTGCAGTTACTATACACAGCCCTTAGCCGTGAATAGTAACAATCTGCAGCGCAAAACGGCCTGTGCCGGAGGCATGATCTGCCAAATACACGCTAAAACAATGTCTTTACTTCGCCAAACATATCTTTCTGTTCTTCTATTTTTTCTTCGCTTCCGATTACGCACAGCTGGTCTGCAGCAAGTACCGCCTCCACAACGCCTGCGAGTGCACGGATATCCTCCTGTTGCGCCCCAAGTATTTCCATGCGCTCTTTCCGGATCATGTCCGCCGACACATGATTCATATAGAGATTCATCGAACGGTCTCCTTTTGTGGCCGGAGTCATCGGACGGTCAATATTGCTGATGGTGCCGATGATATACTTATTCATGTCTCTTTCATCTACAGTAAACTTTCTGAGATAATCCACAACCCCTTCGTAAGTCTCCATGGTTTTCCTCAGATTCGGATCGCGGTAGGAGATAAAGTATCCCTCCCCAATCCGGTTGAAACTGCTCATGCAGCCGTATGCCCCGCCTTTAACGCGTACATTCTGCCACAGGTAGTCATAGCTTAAAATGACTTTCAGGATCTGGAGTGCTCCGTTGTAATCCGCTCCGTGGTCAATAAAGTTGCCCACCCTTGCAACATACTGCACTTTGGATGATGTCTTAAAGCCTTCATTTCTCTTTTTGCAGTGAATGATACAAGGTGTTTCCTCAGACTTTGGTTCCTCGTGAAGACCTGATTTTATTTTTCCGACCCCCGGTTTGATAGATTCCAGTCCTTCCTCTGCGGAAGTATAGCTTATCATCATATTATCTGCGCGGAAGATATCCATGGCAATCGCTTTGAGGTTCCAGATCAGTTCTGCTTTCTTTTCTTCAAAGTTTTCTTCGATTTCCTTTACGGCCTGATAAAATCCAATGCCCTCCGTATCATCCTTGAACTTAGCAAGCGGTGAGTCATAGGACAGCGCACGCAGAGCCGACGTTGTATGGCCGGAGGACTGGAAGCTCATCTGCATCCTGGATTTCAGCATAGCCAGGATCTCTTTCAGACGCTTTTCATCATCCAGTTTGGATTCCATCAGAATCTCACGCATCATGGCAAGCAGGATGTCCATCTTCGGATAAAGGGCCTTTCCTTTCATCTCCAAAGTGGCGCGGAATTCCTTTTCCTTTACTTTCGTTACATCTGCATACAGTTCCAGGGAAGTTCCGATTCCCCCGGTGTGGACATTGATCTCATTAAATAATTCTCCATAACCGTAATGATTCGTATCGATCATTCCGAGCACCGCCTGCAGCAGTCCGGCATATACCAGTTTTTCCTCCGGCACGCCGGATAAATCAAACATCAGTGTGATATACCCGATGCCATTTGTCTCCACATTGTGATGGATCATTTTAATGCCGTCCAGCTCTTTTTCTTCATTGCAGATCGGCGCGATTTCTCTGGAAATATCCTCCGGGCTCAATACCGGTATCTTCTCCTGATCCTCTTTCGGAGATTCTTCCTCCTGGTATGCGAGCAAGGATTTAGTGTCTTCTACTAATTTATTAATTTCTTCCTGACTTAAATTTCTCTTATAAGCCTGCAGTTTATCAGCCAGCTCTTTGTCCTGCCGCGCTGTCCTGCCCTTCTCCGGCTTCACCACTACGACAGAGGCGTGTGTATTGTCCAGAAGATAGGTCTGAATCAGTGACTCAAAATACCCGGTGTCCATCTGCTCTTTCAAAAAGTCAAAAGTCGGAATTGCCTGCATATGGATGAATGGTTTTTCTTCGTCGTAAAGCCAGCTGTCAAACATCTGAAGGCCGTACATGAGCCCCTTTGGATAGTTTCCAAAATCAGCTTCGCGGAAGCGGAATTCGTGGTAATTGATTCCGGCTTCCAGTGCCTTTTTATCGATTCCCTTCTCTACAATGTCTTTCAGTGTACCTTCAATAATTGAAAGGAACGCTTCTTTTTGCTCCACATTGGCATTCTTTGCAATCACCGAGAATATAGGCTGGTAGATCCCATTGTCATAGGACCCCATAATATCCTTGCCAATTCCGGCATCCACCAGCGCTTTCTTCAGCGGGGCTCCCGGTGCGGAAAGCAGCGCATAGTCGAGAATCTGGAATGCCAAATACAGCTTTTCATCCAGGCTCGTACCAATGACTTTGTTGTAGGACAGATACGTATTATCCTCCTCACCCTCCTCGCTTGAAATAGAATACTCGATTTCAAGTTCCTTCACTTTTTCGAAAGGCTCCTGGTATTTAATCTCGGAATCCAACGAAATCTGATCGAACCGGCTCAGGTATTCCCGGTCCAGCCACTGAAGCTTCTCTTCCATATCCATATCACCATACAGATAGATATAGCTATTAGAAGGATGATAATACTTTCTATGGAAATTCAGAAATTGCTCATATGTCAATTCGGGGATAAACTCCGGATCTCCGCCCGACTCATTTGCATAGGACGTATCCGGGAAAAGGGAATTCAAGACTACCCGGTCCAGCACTCCCTCAGGAGAGGAAAACGCCCCCTTCATCTCGTTGTAAACAACACCATTGTATTCCAGGTCCGCATCCGGGCTGTCCAGTTTATAACTCCAGCCCTCCTGGCGGAAGATTTCTTCGTGCTCGTAGATATTTGGATAGAATACCGCATCCATATATACATGCATCAGATTCTGGAAATCCTTGTCATTGCAGCTCGCAACCGGATAAACCGTCTTGTCCGGATAGGTCATGGCATTCAAAAAAGTGTTCAGGGAACCTTTCACCAGTTCTACGAAAGGGTCCTTAACCGGGAAGTCCCTGGAACCGCACAGTACAGAATGTTCCATGATGTGCGGAACACCCGTGCTGTCGGAAGGCGGGGTGCGGAATCCAATGGAAAATACCTTGTTCTCGTCATCGTTTTCCATTAACAGAACTCTCGCCCCGGTCTTTTTATGTCGCAAAAGGCTGCCCTTCGATTTTAAATCTGATAAGTCTTCTTTTAATATCAGTTCGTATGCATCCAAATCATAAATACTCATAGTACACCTCTCTTTTTATTCGATGTGAACATTATAGCATCTAAATCGTTACAATAAAAGGGGGCGGTTTGGGGGGAGGGAAGTTTTTTGGCTGGGTGGTTCGCGAAGTGTGCGTCAGAATGTCCGGCCGGGTGCAGATAAACATGCTGTGTGAGAAATGCGGGCGCTGCGCTAAGCGGCAGTAAGGAGGAAACGGACAGAAACGTATGGCACCGAAAGCATTCACCGTCCAGGCTGATGCCTGAACGGCTCAGGCTTTCTTGAAAACTGATTCGGAGATCAGTTTTCAGCCATACGTTTCTGTCCGTTTCCTCCTAACTGCCGCTAAGCTCGCTGGGAGCATTTTTCACACAGCATGTTTATCTGCACCCGGCCGGACATTCTGACGCACGCTTCGCTGGGCTCATCCGGGCGGAAAGCTTGACTCCCGGGGAGGGGGAACCGCTGTGGGGGTGGCGGATTGGAGTGAATTGGCGGACAGGTGTTTAACATCTACTGGGGGTGGAATAGGATGTGTTTTTGGTTGGTTTGGTCTGTGTATAGGGTTGCGTGTACTCCGTATACTTCGTGGATTGTTTTTTCTGTCAGGACTTCCTGGGGCGGGCCTTGGGCTGCTATTTGGCCGTTTTTTAGGACGTATATGTAGGTGCAGTAGAGTGCGGCTATGTTTAGGTCGTGGATTGCGGCTATTATGGTTTTGTTTTGGGCTTTTACCAGATTCATTAGTTCTAGCTGGTATTTGATGTCCAGGTGGTTTGTGGGCTCGTCCAGGATCAGGCAGGGTGTGTCCTGGACGAATGCGCGGGCTATCAGGACTCTTTGTTTTTCGCCTCCTGAGAGGGTGAGAAAACTCTGATTGCTTATGGAATGGAGTCCGATCTTTTTTAAGATTTCTTGTACTGTTTTTTTGTCGGTTTTGTCTTCTGATTCCAGCATCTTTTTTCTGGCGTGGCGGCCCATCATTACGACTTCTTCTACGGTAAAGTCAAAGCTTGATTCCTGCTCCTGGATGAGGACCGATAATTTTTCTGCCATTTCACGGTTGCTTATGGCTGTTAGATCTTCCCCCATGAGGAAGATGCTGCCTTCCTGTGGTTTGAGGACTTTGTATATGTTTTTTAGAAGTGTAGACTTTCCGCTGCCGTTCGGGCCGATTATGCCTACAAATTCTTGCTTTTTTATGTGCATCTCAATCTGGGATAGTATTTGTCTGTCCCGGACTTGATAAGAAAGTTCTTTGATTTCTATCATTTCATACTGATCCCCCTATTTAAATTCGTATTGACGCACCTTTATCATCCATAGGAATAATGGCGCCCCGATAAATGCTGTCAGGATTCCTATGGGGATTTCCGTCGGCGGATGAAGCATTCTGGCTCCCACATCTACCCAGATCATGAATAGGGCGCCTGTAAGAACTGAAAGCGGGATTAGTTTTTTGTGATCTGCTCCTACGATGGAGCGGACCATATGGGGAACTACCAGCCCGATAAAACCAATACATCCGCTTACTGCAACTGCAGAGGCTGTCAATAAGGCAGACACAATGATGAGAATCCGCCTCACAATATTTACGTTTACTCCAAGTGTAATGGCTGAATGTTCTCCCATCAGTAGTGCGTTTAAGGCCCTGGACAGGTACATCAGGCACAAAAATGCCGGGATTATGAGTATCCCCAATAAAGGGATATCGCTCCATGCTGCGCTTCCCAGTCCACCCAGCATCCAGAAGGTTGCCTCTCTTACTGCCGCATCATTCGGAGCTGTATATACGATGTAATTCGTCAAAGCGCTGAATAAAGATGAAACAGCGACTCCCACTAGTATTAAACGGATTGGAGTCACTGTATTTCCTGTTCTTGCCAGAGTGTACACAAAAAGCATTGATACAAGCGCTCCGGCAAAAGCTCCTGTGGAGACAGTTAACCTCCCGCCCCATGGAAGCCAGACCCCGGCAAGCATTGCCAGTACGGCTCCCAGAGATGCGCCGGATGAGATTCCCAGCACATACGGTTCTGCAAGCGGATTCTTGGTAAATGCCTGCATACAGATCCCGGAAAGTGTTAGACCCGCTCCTACAAGGCCGCCCAGCAGAACCCTGGGCACCCTTAAAAACCAGACGATATTCTGTGTACTGCTTTTCATTTCTTCTATAGAAATCAGATGCTCCAGGCCAATGTACTGGGATATGTTATACAGTACAATTTTCCAGACGGAAAAAAAGTCTATGGTAACCGGCCCGATTCCGACGGCCAAAATAATAGAAATGATCAGCAGTATACAAAGAATAATCGAGCTTAAAACGCTATGTTTCTTTATAGTCATACAAATATTCTTCATACCTGTGCATCACTTTCATTCAAAACAGTCCGGATGGAATGCCTTTGCAAATTTTTCAATTGTATCCCCCGTCATAGAGCTTGCGAATACCTCGCAAAGATTTACAGAAATAATTCTGTCATTTGCAATTGCCGGTACGGCTGCCAATGCCGGATTCTCTTTTAATTCGGATATTTTCTGTTCTAAGGAAGTATCGCCGTAATCGTCTATTACAATAACTTCCGGGGCACGCTCCACTACTTCTTCCCAGCTTACATTTGCCCAGGTCTTATCCATATCGGAAAAGATATTTTTCCCTCCTGCGTGCTCAATCAGTTTTGCAGTAAAATTATTTCCGCAGGTATATGCTCCGCCATCTTGCGCCATATCATAAACAAATACTTTTACGGTTTCCTGACCCTTCACCGCATTTTCTGCCGACTCGATCTGAGCTTTCATTGCATCTACGATTTCTTCTGCTTTATCTTCCAGATCAAAGATGCGTCCAAGGTTATAAAAATCTTCATATACAACATCAACATCTGCACCGATGGTATACCCTTCAATAGACGCTAGTGACATGATACCATAGCCGTTTAATGTCTCGTGTTCTGTATTATTTTTTTCAGAAAATGCACTGGACCGCCCATAAATAAAATCCGGCTCCTCAGCCAGAATTGCCTCCAATGAGGGGGCTGACTCTGCAAGTTCCGGAATCTTCAAATACTCATCATTCCACTTCGGGTTGATTTTAGAATTTGTATATGCCCTGCCTATAATTTTGTCTCCCAGTCCCATTGCCATTAATTCGTCACCCGTGCATGCATTTGCTGCAATTACTCTTTCAGGCACGTGTGTAAATGTAACTTCAATATCATCCTGCGTTTTTAATGTGAAAGGAAATTCCCCCTCAGATTTAGATTCTTCTTCCTGTGCCGGCTTTGCCTTTTCCGCGGCTGCTGCATCCGCATCGGAAGCATCTTTTCCACATGCTGTAATACTCATTCCTAATGCAAGCACCAGCATTATGCTAATCAGTTTGTTTCTCAATTTCATACTTTTTCTCCTCTTTTCAATAATAGTTTAAAACTATCCTCATAGATATCCATCTTCATTTTCTCCATTTTGCTTATAACTGCATAAGAATAGAACGGGCTTGCCCACTTTGCGCGCCGCCGCGATGCCGCTTTGCGGCTATATACCTTATCGCGGCGTGTGCATCTTTGTGATATAGGAAATTCCTCTGGAATTTCCTATATCACAAAAAAGACATCTGCCCGAAATTAGCAAATGTCTAATACATGTGTATCCATTAGGTATACACAAATAAAGTTGTTTTCAAAAATGTACATAACAACTTTAAATATTCAGACAGGACGCTTTTAACCGGAAGTTTCCTCTCTTATTCGTCAAACAGGTTTCCTGACTTCCAGATTATCGCTCATGCTGTGCCTTCTCACAAAATAAAGATTCTGCAATGACATCTTACAGCTTTCACTCCCTGGATACAGTGGCCGGACCGTTCAGGCTTTTCACCTGATTCCCTTTTACCTCTTACGAGCATTTGATGAATAGTATGATTCAGTTTTTCCAGACAAACATACCCTGAAATAAGAAAATTGTCAATAAAAGAACGGGGATCTGATAAAAAATTACAAATAGTTCTTATATTTTTCGTAATAACGCGAATACCCGCCCCGTTGCAGATACACATGCTGCGGGACAGGTATTCTGACGTAACAGTTCGGGCCTGCCTGAACTGTTACATTCTGACTGGGCTTTGCGGAAACATCAGGATGATAAACCTGCCTTTTGCCCTTTATGCCTGCTGGCTTCGTAAAGGCCCCTTACTATCAGGTTTATGAAGAGGAGGAGCATGCACATAGCTACGGCAGGAGCGGTCTGACCGGCGCCTTCGAGGCTTACTATGGCTACGGAGGCTATGGGGGCGGTGGGGGTAAACAGGAATACGACCGCGGATACGGTAACCAGGGAATTTACGAAAAAGTATACCCACATTTCGCAGATTGCGGGCGTGCACAGGGGGAGGGTGACGCGGCGCAGGGTCTTGTAGAATGGGACTGCGAGGGATTCGGATACCGTTTCGAATTCTTTGTCAAGCCTTTTCAGAGCGGTTGTGGCGGTGCTAAAAGGTACGGAGTAGAAGTGTATCATGTTCGCCAGTACGATGATCCAGATGGTTCCGTATATAAAGTGGAAAGGGTTTTGTAATACGTAGCCGTCTGCAAATGGGATCTTGAAGTTTGGTGCGTTGAAGAACATAATGAAACTCAGGCCTACTACGGTTCCCGGTATCGCCAGGGGGGTGATGGAGAGCAGGTAAGTAATTCTTCTGCTGACCTTGAATTTCTGGTTTTTCTCAATCAGGTATGCTCCCAGGAATGTGATGAAAGTTCCCAGAAAAGCCGATATGAGCGCTATGATTATGGAATTTTTGAATGCAGTGGTTCCGCTGCCTGATGAGATTTGCCCCAGATCATAGTTGGAAAGTGTAAATGTCAGGTTATAGGGCCAGAATTTGATCAGGGAGGCAAACAGAGCGACTGCGAAAAACAACAGCATAGCCAGTGTGATCACGAGACAGAATATCGTTGCCGCCATGTCGCTTGGCCTGTGGGGTTTAATCTGGTATGGTATCGATTTTGCGCTGATCGCCGCATTCTGCTTTTTATTTGTAATCCGGTCCACTGCGAAGGACAGTACGGCCGGAAACAGCAGGATGATTCCCACTACCGCACCCATGTTAAAGTTCTGCTGCCCGACCACCTGTTTATAGACGTCTGTGGCCAGTACGTTGTAGTTGCCGCCCACAACCGAGGGGGCTCCAAAATCGGTAAAACTGTATGTAAACGCTACAAATATGGCGCTGATCAGCCCGTACTTGACGTTCGGTATGGTGATCGTAAACATTTTCCGGATCGCCGAAGTGCCCATTGTTTCCGCCGCCTCATACAGACGGTTGTCTGCAGCAGAAAATGCCACCATCAGGATCGTTGTCGCCACTGGAAAGCAGTAGATGCTTTCGGCGATGATAATCCCCACCTTGCCGTATAAAGGCACCTGCCAGCCAAGTGCGGTGAAGATGCCTTTATTTCCAAACAGGTAGATCAATGCGATACCAAGAAGCATGGTAGGGGCAAAGATCGGGATCATTCCGATGTATCTGAAAAAGCCTTTCCACGGTACATTTTTTCTCGACAGGGAATAGGAGAAGAAAAATGCCAGTGTCACTGATATAAGTGTTGATACGGCTGCAATAAAAAAAGTATGTGATATGGAATAAACCATGGATTTGCTCTGAAAATATTTTGCAAACTGGGACAAGCCTGCAAATGCACCGCTCTTATCCTGAAATGCCTTCAGGAACAGGGTGCACAGGGGGAGAACCAGGAAGAGTACCAGAAAAATCGAGACTGTGAAGAAAAGTCTGTAAATAAGATTCTTCTATGATAATGAAGGGTGAAAGGCTACGAAAAGAGAGCTTT